>NZ_JACDCU010000196.1 GCF_013817365.1 Methylibium sp.
GAAGCGAGTTCCGCGACGGGGCCACGAGACCGAGCAGCGCAGCGAAGTCGGTCTGCGCAGCAGGCCGACCGCCGCACTGAAGCGAAGCCCGCCGCCCGCCCGCGGCTCTGCTCCCCCCGCGCACCCCAGCCGCCGCCCTGATGCCGCGCCCGACAAAGCACCCCGAAGCCCTCATCGCTGCCCCAGCACGCTCTCGTACCGCCGCGCTCCGGTGCGCACATAGCGCAGCCGCGTGTCGGCCGCCTCCCCGCCGTAGCTGTAGCCGGTGCGCACGATGCGCAGCAAGGGGTGGCCGGCGGTCACGGCGAGCAGCGCCGCCACGTCGGCCGGTGCGGCCACCGCTTCCAGGTGCTCGACGATGCGCACCACCGTAATGCCGAAGCGCTGCTGCATCAAGCCGTACAGAGTCGTGTCGCGCTCGGAGAGTTCGTTGGCCGTGAGGCCGGCGAAGCGCGCGGCGGGCAGGCGGATGTCGTCGTACACGGTCGGCTTGCCGTCCAGGGCCAGCAGATTGCGCAGGCGCAGCACCGCGCTGCCGGGCGCCACGCCCAGGCGCTCGGCGGTCTTCACGTCGGCCCGCCAGCGCACGAACGAGAGCAACTGGTGGCGCGGCAATTCCTTGCGGCCGGCGTCGTCGACCAGCTGAAAGAACACATTGAGCATGTAGTCGCGCGTGTGGCTTTTCACGAAGGTGCCGCGGCCCTGCTCGCGCACGACGATGTTCTCGGCAACCAGTTCGTCGATCGCCTTGCGCACCGTGCCGATGCTCGCGCCGAAGCGCTGCGCCAGCAGCGGCTCGCTCGGGAGCGCCTGGCCGTGGCGCCACTTGCCTTCGCGCAGCAGTTCGGCAAGCTGCTGCTTGATCTGGCGGTAGCGCGGCAAGGGCTTGCTGGCGGAGGGTGTCGCAAGCATATTCATTTAGATGAATCTCGATTCAATCACATGACTTTGTGGAGGCTTTGCACAAACCACGCAGTTCGATGCTGAAGGCAATATCTTCATGAATATCAATGGCTTGAGATATTTTCACAGGCTTCCTCATCAAGAACCAGTCGCTTGTTTGCAGCCGCTCATTCTGCAAGACTCTTTGCATCGATTTGTACATCCGATGTAGAGGACCGATGCTCACCGCCCTGACTGCCCACCAACTGCTCCTGCTCGGCGCAGCAGCCTGCGTGGGCGGCGCGATCTTCGGCATCGCCGGCTTCGCGTTCGGCGTGATCGCCTCGCTGTTCCTGCATCACGGCTTCGTCGCCACCGACGTGATCTTCATCGTGGTGGCCGGCGCACTGGTGCTCAACATCGGTCTGCTGCCGCGCTTCTGGTCCGAAATCGACTTTCGCAAGTCGCTGCCCTTCCTCGTCGGCGCCACGGTCGGCCTGCCGATCGGCTTGGCCTTGCTGAGCTGGCTGGAGCCGCGCCTGATCCGCAGCTTCGTCGGCGTGCTGCTCGTCAGCTACTGCGCCTTCGCGCTGCGCCAGCACTCGCGTCAGCCCTTGCGTTTTTCCGCGGGCGGCGGGCGTGCGGCCGACGTATCGATCGGCATGGTGGGCGGCGTGGTGGGCGGCGTGTCGGGCCTGGGGCCGCTGCTGCCCGGCATCTGGTACGGCCTGCGCGGCATGAGCAAGACCGAGCAGCGCGGCCTCATGCAGCCCTTCGGCCTGTATGTGCAAGGCCTGATGGTGGCCTGGTTCATTGCGACCGGCACTGTGAGCAGCAGTGCGGTGCAGAGCGTGGCCGTGGCGACCCCGGTGATGCTGGTCGCCGCCTGGTTGGGCCTGCGCGTGTTCGACGGCATGAGCACCGCACGCTTCCAGCGCTTCGTCATTGCGGCGGCGATGGTCGGCTCGGTGTTCCTGCTCGTGCGCCAGCTCTGAGAAGCTCGAGACGGAGGCGCCCTTGAAACCCATAGCCACCCTCGACGCCTGGCTGCTCAAGCTGCCGCTGGAGCGTCCGTACAAGCTCTCTTTCGGCCCGGTCGCCGAACTCGACACCGTGCTCGTGCGCGTGACCCACCCCGACGGCGCCATCGGCTGGGGCGAAGCCACGCTGCTCACCGGCTACACCGACGAGACGATCGGCGGCACCTGGGACCGGGCGTGCGAGATCCTCGATTCGCTGCGGGGCCGGCCCTCCAACGGCCGCGCCGAGGGCCTGCCCGATCTGCGTCTGGAGGCAATGCTCGACGCGCTCGATGCTTCGCACCCCTTCCTGACCACGGCCTTGCGCACAGCCGACGAAATGGCGGCGCGCTCGCCCCTGCTGCAGGTCGCCGCAACCGACTCCAGGCCGGTGCGCGTGCCGTTGCTCGGCCTGCTGCAGGGCGACACGCCCGAGCGCCTGGGCGACGAAGCCGAGTTGTTGCTGGCCGCCGGCTACACCACGCTCAAGGTCAAGGTCGGTTTCGACGCCGCGCGCGATGCGCAGACGGTGGCCGCCGCACAGCGCGCGGTGGCGGGCCGTGCGCTGCTGCGGCTCGATGCCAACCAGGGCTACGGCGCCGCCGCGGCCTGCGACTTCGTCGGGCGCCTCGATCCCGAAGGCATCGAACTTTTCGAGCAGCCCTGCGCCGCCGGTGACTGGGCGGCGCACATGCAGGTGGCCGCCGTGGCGGCGCAGCGTGGCCTGCCGCTGATGCTCGACGAATCGATCTATTCGCTGCACGAGATCGAGCAGGCCGCCACACTGGGCGCGGCGGCTTTCATCAAGGTCAAGCTGATGAAGTTCAACAGCCTGACGCGGCTCGACGCAGCCCTCCTGCGCATCGAGGCGCTGGGCCTGCAGGCCGTGCTGGGCAACGGCGTGGCGACCGAACTGAGCTGCTGGATGGAAGCCTGCATCGCCGCACGCCGCATCGGCAATGCCGGCGAGATGAACGGCTTTCTCAAGCCCCGCGAGCGCCTGTTCACCGAGCCCCTGCCCTTGCGCAACGGCGCGATCGAGTTGCCGGCCGGCTACTGGCCGCAGATCGACGCCGAGCGGGTGGCGGGCCTGGCCCTGGCCCACCGCTCGGCGCGTCCGCTCGCCGTTCACTGACTTCTTTCTTCAGACCAAGGAGCGATCCATGAGCACCTCCCTTTCCGCCAAAAGCCCCCTCACCGTTCGTGCCGCGTCCGCGTCCGTGGGCGCCGAGATCATCGGAGCCGATGCGGCGAATCTCAGCGACGAAGACTTCGCCGTCATTCAAGCCGCCTGGTACCGCCATTCAGCGCTGGTGTTGCGCGACCAGCGCCTGAGCGATGCGGACCTCATCCGCTTCAGCCGCCGTTTCGGCGAGCTCGACCCGCCGCCGGTGAACGAGAACGGCAAGACCTTCGTGGCCGACCACCCCGAAATCTACGTCGTCTCCAACGTCGTTGGCGCCGACGGTGTGCCGATCGGCAGCCTGGGCGCCGGCGAGGCGGTGTGGCACACCGACATGTCCTACCTGAGCGAGCCGCCCGACGCCTCGGCGCTCTACTCGCTGGAAGTGCCGCCCGAAGGCGGCGACACCTGGGTGAGCAGCATGGAAGCCGCGCTCACCGCCATGCCGCCGGCACTGCGCGAGCGCGTGCGCGGCCTGCGCATCAAGCACGACGGCACCTACAACTCGGGCGGCTATCTGCGCAAGGGCCTCACCGCCAGCGACGACCCCGTCACTTCAGTGGGCACGCCGCACCCCATCGTCTGCGCGCACCCCGTCACCGGCCGGCCGGTGCTCTACCTGGGGCGCCGCCGCAACGCCTACGTGATGGGCCTGACGCGCGAGGCCTCCGAAGCCCTGCTCGACGAGCTGTGGCACTACGCCACCTTGCCGGAGCATGCCTACGCCCACCGCTGGCAAGTCGGCGACCTGCTGATGTGGGACAACCGCAGCACCATGCACCGGCGCGATCCCTTCGACGCCAACACGCGCCGCGTCATGCACCGCACGCAGATCAAGGGCAGCGTGCAGCCGCGCGCCTACGATCCCGAGGCGGTGCGGCAGGAGGCGCTTGCATGAGAGGCGTGGGTATCGCGCAGTTCGGCGGGCCCGAGCAGCTCGAACTGCGCGACGACTGGCCGCTGCCTGAACCGGCCCGGGGCGAAGCGCGGGTGCGCGTGGCGATGGCAGGCGTGAACTACATCGACATCTACATGCGCAGCGGTCAGTACGCCAAGTCGCAGACCTACCAGACGCCGCTGCCGATGCTGCTGGGCATGGAAGGCGCCGGCACCGTCGACGCGCTGGGCGAAGGAGTGACCGACTTGGCTGTCGGCGACCGCGTGGCCTGGTGCGTGACGCGCGGCGCCTATGCCGACTTCGCGGTGGTGCCGGCCTGGAAACTGGTGCCGGTGCCCGAGGGCGTGGACTGGGCGGTCGCCACCGCGCTGCAGTTGCAGGGCTCAACCGCGCATTACCTGACGCATTCGCTGTTCGCATTGCAGCCCGGCCACACCTGCCTGGTGCATGCCGGCGCCGGCGGCGTGGGGCAGTTGCTGATCCAGCTGGCCAAGTCGCGCGGCGCCCGCGTCCTCGCCACGGTGGGCACCGAGAGCAAGGCCACCATTGCCATGGCGCGCGGCGCCGACGCGACCATCCTCTACCGCCACACCGACTTTCGCGCGGCGGTGCGCACGCTCACCCAAGGCGCCGGCGTCGATGTGGTCTACGACTCGGTGGGCAAGGACACCGTGCACGACAGCATCCGCTGCCTCAAGCGCCGCGGCACCTGCGTGATGTTCGGCGCGAGCTCCGGTCAGGTGGAAGGCATCGCCCCGCTCGAACTCGCCGAGGCCGGCTCGGTGTTCTTCACCCGCCCCCACCTGGCCGATTACCTGCAGCCGCACGAGGTGCGCCAGCGCGCGGCGGAGCTGTTCACGCTGGTGGCCGATGAGCGGCTCAGCGTGGCGGTCGAGCGGACCTACGGGCTAGCCGCGGTGGCCGAAGCGCACCGGCACATCGAGGGGCGCAACACCCGGGGCAAATTGCTGGTGGACGTGGCAGCGCCTTGATCTGCCGTACGGCCGGTACACACATTCGCAACAGGAGCACGCATGAACGACGAACAAGCACGACCCACCGCTTCGACCGAGGCCGCGCCTCATCCGCCCTCGCCCCGCCGGCGTCTGATCCTGGCCGGCATGGCGGGAACGGGCGCGACGCTCCTGGCCCCGCATCTGTCCGGCTGCGCCGTGGCCGGCGGGGCGACGGGGACCGACGGCCCCCGAGCGACTGCGGGCCAGGACGACCTGCCCGGCTCGATCGCCGAGGCCGGCCGCGCAATGCGTTCCGGCGTCTACAGCTCCGAGGAGCTAACACGGGCCTACCTGCTGGCCGTCAGCCAGCTTCAACCGAAGCTCAATGCCTTCATCACGGTCACGGGCGACCAAGCGATCGAGCACGCGCGCCGGTTGGACAGCGAGTTGCGTGCGGGCAAGGACCGCGGGCCCCTGCACGGCATTCCCATCGTTCACAAGGACCTGTACGACACGCAGGGCGTGCGCACGACGGTCGGCTCGGAGTTCTTCAAGGACCGCGTGCCGCGCTCGGACGCCACCGTGGTCCGCCGGATGGCCGACGCGGGCGTCGTCTCGCTCGGCAAGACCCACATGAACGAATTCGCGGCCGGCACCTCGGGCACCAACGCCTTCTTCGGCGATGCGCACAATCCCTGGGATCTGGCCCGCTCGCCGGGCGGCTCGTCCAGTGGCACCGGCGCCGCCATTGCCGCCGGCCTGTGCCTGGGCGGCACCGGCTCGGACACCGGCGGCTCGATCCGTGTGCCGGCCAGCTGGAACGGCATCACCGGCATCCGCCCGAGCTTCGGTCGCGTGAGCCTCGCCGGCGTTTATCCGCGCGCCTACAGCCTCGATTGCGCCGGCCCGCTCGCACGTTCGGTGGCCGACGTCGCCGTGCTGCTGCAGGCGATGGCGGGCCATGATCCGAGCTACAAGGATTCGGTCAAGGGACCCCGCGAGGACTTCACGCGCGCACTGCAGGGCGGCGTGCGCGGCCTTCGCATCGGGATCATCGACAACTACACCTACCGGGACGTGGATGCCGACGTGAGCCAGGCGGTCGAGGCGGCGACACGCACGCTCGAAAAACTCGGCGCGAAGGTCGTTCAGGTGCGCATCCCGATGCTGGCGGGGCCGCTGGAGTACTCCTCTCTCTTCAACATCCTGCTCTATGAGTTCAACCAGATCCTCGGCAAGGAGTACCGCGCCACAGCCAACAAGACGTTGTTCGGGCCGATCGTGCAGGGCAACCTCGCGAAGGGCGAGCAGGTCTCGCGCGAGTTCTACGAAAAATCGCTCCGGGAGCGTGCGCAGCAGAAGGCCGGCTTTCGCGAGGTGTTCAGGCAGGCCGACGCATTGATCACGCCGACCATGCCGACCGTGGCCCCCGTGCTCTCGGCCAGCGGCGACACCTACGACCGCGGACGCCAGTTCGCGCTGCCGTTCAGCTGGGTGGGCGTGCCCTCCATCTCGGTGCCTTGCGGCTTCGATGCGAAGGGCCTGCCGATCGGCATGCAGATCGTCGGCGACGAGATGCAGGAAGCCCTGCTGTTGCGGATCGCGGCGGCCTACGAAGGCGCCACGCCCTACCACCGCATGCATCCGCCGGTCTTCACGGACGTGAAGGTCTAGCCAGCCGCCCTGGCTTCGCCGTCGAGCATTGCCACTCAACAAAAGGGAATCGCCATGCATCGCTTGGTCTACCACTCGGTGGGCAAGGACACCGTGCACGACAGCATCCGCTGCCTGAAGCGCCGCGGCACCTGCGTGATGTTCGGCGCGAGCTCGGGACAGGTCGAGGACATCGCTCCGCTCGAACCCGCCGAGGCCGGCTCGGTGTTCTTCACCCGCCCCCACCTGGCCGACTACCTGCAGCCGCACGAGGTGCGCCAGCGGGCGGCGGAGATGTTCGCGCTGGTGGCGCACGAGCGGCTGAGCGTGGCGATCGAGCGGACGTACGGGCTGGAAGAGGTGGCCGAAGCGCATCGGCATATCGAGGGCCGCAACACGCGGGGCAAGCTGCTGGTCACGGTCGCCTGATCTCATACCAAGTCGCGTTCGATCGGCTAAAGAACGCTGTGATCGATCCAGCCCCGCATCGGTCGGCAAATCGGTCTGTTGCGGCCGTGCAACGCGCGTTGCTGTTGCTTTGCGGAGGTTGTGCGGGAGCAAAGCCGCGGGCGGGCGGCGGGCTTCGCTTCGGTGCGGCGGTCGGCCCTGCGGGCCGACTGCGCTGTGCTGCTCGGGCTCGTGG
>NZ_JACDCU010000197.1 GCF_013817365.1 Methylibium sp.
GGGCTTGCGGGCAGCGCGCGCAGCGCGCTTCGTCAACTGACTCGTCGCGCCTGTTTGAGCGCAGTGAGCGCAGCGAACGAAGCGAGTTGTGCGACGGCCCGCAAGCCCGAGCAGCGCAGCGCAGTCGGCCCGCCGGGCCGACCGCCGCACCGGCGCGCCGCCGCACACCCGCCCACGGCTTTGCTCGCCCCGAGCGTTCGCACAGCAGTCCAGCCGGGAAAGGGTATGCCCAGCCTTTCAAGCGTTTCCGGTCACGTGGGCTCGCCGCGCTGAGGCCGGGCCTGGTCGTCCTCAAACCGCTTCGACCGTCACCGCCTCCACCGCCAGGTGCAGCGTCTCGACCAACACGCTGCTCAGCGATACGTCGAGCAGCGACCACTCCAGCACGACCGGAATGGCGTTGCGCAGTTTCCACTGGCGCACGGGCTGGCCCGTCTCGTCGAGCAGCGTGACGGCGACGTTGCGGCGCGCCTGGGCGCCGCCCTGAGCGGTGCTCATCCAGTTGAAGAAGTCGTTCTCGCCCGGCAGAACGACGCGCTCCAGCACGCATTCGCCGAGCCGCAGCAGGCCGGGCAGCAGGCGTGGCGCTTCACCCGGATCGCTGCCGCTTCGGTAACGGATCGCGTCGCGCTCCAGGCGCGGCAGATGGACGCGCGCAAAGGCGGCGCCCGCGAAACCGTCGATCTCGACCTTGAACGCAAACGCGGGTTGCGGATCGCTGGCGGCCATGGCGCTTCTTTCGTGCAGGTTGATCGATACGCTGGAACGAGCTCGGGCATGAGCATTGCCCGCGCTGGGCAACCGTACGCCATGCGGCCTTCCGGAAACATCCCGCAGAGTTTCAGCAGGCTGCGGCCGAGAAGGCGCTTGCCACGGCGCGCCAACGGCGGTATCAATGCTTCCCCAACGACTCATAAAGGAACAGGCATGGCCACCAAGACCGGAATCGACCAGGAAGCGCTGATCGACATGTTCTCCAGCGCAGGCGCCAAGCAGGCCGAGGCGCTGCGCGAGGCGGTCAGCACGGCCACCTTGCGCGCCTTGCAGGGCCGTGAACTCACGCTCACCAACATCCGCAGCGTGCTCAAGACGGTGACCCAGGCCGCCTCGACCGGCGCGGCGCAGAACACTGGCCGACCGGCCGATGTGGAGGCGCTGCTGTCCAACGCCTTCGAAGGCATGGACGCCGCGCTGCTGCAGACGGTGGAGGCCAACCGCCGCGCGCTGCAGCAGTTCGTCGACCAGGGCCTCAATCTGCAGGAGGGGCCGATGCAGGGAGCGCTGGCCAACCTCGAAAAGCTCGAGGACACCTTCTTCGCGACTGTCAGCAAGGCCGCCCAGGCCACAGGCGGGCCGCTTCAGGGGCCGTGGACGCAGGTGCTTGAAGCCATGAAACTTAAGGGCAGCCACACCGGCGCGCAGGCTGCCACCACGGTCGAGGAGCTGATGGCGCAGACGCAGAGCGCGTTGCGTGACGGTCGCGCAATGAGCATGCGCACCGGGCAGGCGCTGCTCGACAGCTACGCGGCGCTCCTCAGCGGTGTGCTGATCGGCATGTCTCAGGGTTTGCAGCAGGGCGGTAAGCCGGAGGCCGACAGCCGATCGTCGGCATCCTCTTCAAGGAGCAAGCGATGAGTGAACACGTCTACAAGCTGCTCGAGCTGACCGGCTCGTCCACCGGCAGCATCGAAGACGCGGTGAGCAACGCGATCGCCAAGGCCAGCGAGTCGGTGCGCAATATCCAGTGGTTCGAGGTGATCGAAACGCGGGGCCACGTGGCCGAGGGCAAGATCGCGCACTGGCAGGTGACGATCAAGCTCGGCTTCACGCTGGAGTAATTCCCTCGCGCCGCGGGCATCGAGCCCTCGGCACTCGCCGCCGCACTTCGCTGTCGGGCCCCAGCCTGCGGTTGGGCACCCTCTTCGCCGCTTCGTTTGCTAAAGCGCCGGCCCGAGCACCGCCGCGGCGAATACGGCAACGCCCAAGGCGAGGTTGACGTTCACCAGCCGCCGAATGACCGGCAGCCGCTGCGCCGCGGCCGACCAGTCGCCGGCCGCGACGGCGCGTTCGAGTTGCGCGAAAGGCGTGCGCCGCAGGTGGCCGTACAGGCCGATCATCACCAGTCCCAATGCGACCATCGCATGCACGCCCCAGTGCATGCCGCCCGGCCCGCCGCCGAGCAGCACCATCCCCACGCCGCTGGCGAGCAGCACCACGATGGCCACCCTCACCCCGTTCAGAAAGCGACCCAGCGTGGCTGCCATGAAGCGCAGGCGCTCGGGCGGCTCCAGCGTTTGCGCGGCCGCGGGGCGCACCGCCCATTGCATCAGCGCCATGCCGCCGACCCAGAAGGCGGCAGCCAGCAGGTGCAGCAACAGGAGCAGGGCGGTGAGCAGCATGGCAGCGGAGGTTGTGATGGGCCCGGGCAGTGTGGCAGAGCGCTGTGTGCGCGAGCATCCGGCGGGCGGCAGTTCGCTACGGTAACGTGGTGCTACAACTTCGCCTGTCTGAGCGCGAAGCCCGGGGTCGGACGAACCACGAGAAGGAGCTCTGCCATGCGTTCCCTGTTGTTTCCGCTGCTGCTCTGCGGCGCGCTCCTGGCCGGCTGCGCCACCGTGGTCAACCCCGTCACCGGCAAGGAAGAGCGCACGGTGATGGACGAGAAGACCGAAATCGCCGAAGGCAGAAAGGCGCACCAGACGGTGATCGCCGAATACGGCATCTACCCGGACGCGCGGCTGCAGGCCTATGTGAAAGGGATCGGCCAGAAGCTCGCCGCCCAGTCGCACCGCAGCGAACTGGAGTGGACCTTCACGGTGCTCGACAGCCCCGAGATCAACGCCTTCGCGCTGCCCGGCGGCTACGTCTACGTGACGCGCGGCATCATGGCCTACATGGAGAGCGAGGCCGACCTGGCCGGCGTGATCGGCCACGAGATCGGCCACGTGACCGCCCGCCACGGCGCGCAGCGCGCCACCCGCCAGCAGACCGCCGGCCTGGGCGTGCTGGCCGCCAGCGTGCTCGGCGCGGTGTTCGGCGTGGGCGACGTGGCGAGCCAGCTTTCGCAGGGCGTGGCGGCCGGCTATGTGGCGAACTACAGCCGCGAACAGGAGCTCCAGGCCGACAAGCTCGGCGCCGAGTACCTGGTGCGCAACAACTACGACCCGCAGAACATGGTCGACGTGATCAACGTGCTGCGCAATCAGGAGCGCTTCGCCGCCGAGCAGGCGCGTGCCGAGGGCAAGACGCCCAAGCAGGGCCCCGACTGGCTGGCCTCGCACCCGAGCAACGAACAGCGGCTCGAAGACATCGAGCAGATCGCCGCCGGTTACGACCAGAAAACCAAGTACGTCGACGACGGCCGGGCCCGTTACCTGCAGGCCCTGAACGGCATGCCCTTCGGCGAAAGCCGCGAACAGGGCGTGACGCGCGGGCGCAATTTCTATCACGAGCCGCTCGGCATCGCTCTCACCGCGCCGCAGGGCTGGCGTATCCAGAACAGCCAGGATGCGATCACGTTGATCAATGCCGCCGGCGATGCCGGCCTCATCGTGCAACTCGCGCCGAGCAAGGCCGGCAACACGCACGAAGAAATCATCAAGAACGCGTTCAAACCGACGCAGGGACGCGTAGAGAAGGACGACATCAACGGGTTGCCCGCCACCCGCTTCGCCGGCACGCGGCGAAATGCGCAGGGTCAGGCACAGAGCGTCGCGGCCACGATCGTCACCGGCCCTGATCGAAACAATTTCGTGCTGCTGCATGCAGCGCGGGATGCGGCGACCCGCCAGCGCGCCGCCGCCAGCCTGCGCGAGGCCGAGAATTCGTTTCGGCCACTGACCCCCGCCGACCGCAAGGCGGCCGAGCCGTGGGTGCTGCGCACGGTTGCCTTCCCGCCCGGCGGCTTTGCCGAGCTGGCGAAACGCTCACCGCTGATGACCAACCCCGAGCAGCAGCTGCGGCTGATCAACGGCGTGTACGGCGGCGGGCCGCAGCCCAAGCCGGGACAAGCGGTCAAGGTGATCCAGTAGCGGCGCCGCGGGCTACCGTTCGGCCGGCGACGCGTCAGGTGCCAGCACCTCCAGCCTGGCCTCGATCACGCCGCGCTCGAGCATGCCGAGCCGACGCGCGGCCGCCAGGCTGACATCGCCGATGCGGCCGGCGACGGCTGGGCCGCGGTCGTTGACTCTCACCACCACACTCCTGCCGTTCTTCCGGTTGGTGACTCGCACGCGGGTGTCGAAGGGCAGGCTGCGGTGCGCCATGGTCAAGGCTTCAGGATCGAAACTTTCGCCGCTGGCGGTGGCCTGCCCCGCGAAGCCTCGGCCGTAATAGCTCAGCTTGCCGCGCGTCGTCTCGACCGGCTTGTCTGTCGCCGCGGCATTCGCCACCGAGGCGGGCGGGGCGTCCGCTGGAGCCGCTGACTGCGCCAGACTGCCGGCGGCCATCGAAGCGAGCACGCTCGTGGCAAGTACGGATCGAAGTCTCATGGCCGACAGGGAGTTGGCGAGAGTCGCATGATGGCAGCGTTGCGGCGGCCTGCCGACCGCATACTTCGCCATGCGCAGCGTTTGCGGCGCGAACCGGCCTGCCAGGCGGCGTTCGAGCAGAGCGGCGTTGCCGACTGCACATAGGCTAGCGGAGACGAGTGTGGGCGAGAAACTGTTCAGCGCTGTCGTGCTGGTGATGTGCGTGCTGATGCTGCTGCGGCTGTGCCTCGGCGAACGGCTGCGTGAGCGCGTGGATGGTGCACTGCGGCGCTTCGGCGCCCGCGTGCGGCGGCTGGGGGGGCGAGCCGGTCAGTGGCGCAAGTGGCGCCAATCGCGCGCCGCCGCCGAGCGCGGAGCCCAGGAAGCGATCCGGCGTGCGCGTCATCGCGCCGATCGCGATGGCAATGTGATCCGCCCGGATTCGTTCCGCAAGCCGCGCAAGCCGCATTAGCGGGCTGCGCCGGTGCGACCGGCGGCGCGCCGCTCGGCATGTTCGCGCACCGGGGCGGGCAGCCGGGCCAGCATCCAGCGGATCGCCATCGGTATGAGCACCAGATCGTCCAGGACGCCGATCAACGGCAGCGCGTCGGGGATCAGGTCGATCGGCGACACGAGGTACAGCACCAGCACGGCGGTGCCGGCCTTGAGCCAGGCGGGTGAGTCGGGATGCCTCAGCGCGAACCACAGGCGTTTGGCGTCGTTGCGTACCAGCAGCCAGATCGCGGTCATTCGTTTCCACATTGCGGCATCTCCTGTGCGAGCCGCCGGCATGGCGCCGACATTTCTGCAAATGCGGTCGGTGCGCCTGCATGCAAGAGCAGTGGGCGAATCGACGCTCGCAGGCTTCCTTTTTTCTTCAGTGCAAGATTGATCGAGCGAAGGCCGGAACTGCCGGCACGCCAGCCCGTCAGAGAATCATGGCCATGATCAATCGATGGATCGACCGACTCGCCGGCGCCGTGAGTGGCGCCTTGGCACTCGCGCTGCAATTGCTGCTTGCCGCGGCGGGACTCGTTTTCGTGTTGGGCGCCATGACGCTCGGCCTGGCGCTCGGCGGCTTGCTGGTGCTGTGGGCGCTGCTGCGCGGCCGCCGGCCGGTGCTGCGTTACGGCATGCCGCCTGCGGCTGCCTGGGCCCGCTTTCACGAGACTGCGTCACGCCGGCGTGCGGGCCACGCGTCGTCGTCGTCGTCGCCGCGGTCTGCCCGGCAGGGCGAGGTGATCGACGCCGAGGTGCGGGAAGTGCCGGACCGGCAGCCGGGCTCGCGCTGAGCGGCGCGCGCTGACGTTCGGCCGCAGCGGCCGGGGGGCGCCGGGCCGCGCACGTCGGGTAAGGTGCCGCCGATGAGCAAGTTCAGCTTCTTCTGGCACGACTACGAAACCTTCGGCCGCGTGCCCCGGCGCGACCGGCCGGCCCAGTTCGCCGGCCTGCGGACCGACGCCGATCTGAACGAGATCGGTGAGCCGGCCATGCATTACTGCCAGCCGGCGCCCGACACGCTGCCCGACCCCGAAGCCTGCCTGCTCACCGGGATCACGCCGCAGATTTGCCTGGAGCGCGGGCTGCCCGAGCACGCTTTCGCCGCCGCCATCGAGCAGCAGCTCGGGCAGCCGGGAACGGTCGGCGTGGGCTACAACTCGATCCGCTTCGACGACGAAGTCACGCGCTTCCTGTTCTGGCGCAATCTCATCGATCCCTACGCACGCGAATACAAGGACGAGTGCGGCCGCTGGGACCTGCTCGACGTGCTTCGCTGCTGCCGCGCGCTGCGCCCCGATGGCATCGAGTGGCCGCGGCACGAGGACGGCCGGCCGTCCTTCAAGCTCGAGCACCTGACCGCCGCCAATGGCGTGGCCCACGAGGCCGCGCACGACGCGCTGTCCGACGTGCGCGCCACACTCGCGCTGGCACGGTTGGTCAAGGCGAAGCAGCCGCGCCTGTGGGAGTTCTGCCTGCGCCTGCGCTCCAAGCATGAAGTGCTCAAGGAGATGGGCGTGGGCAGACCCTTCCTGCACGTCTCCGGCATGTACGGCGCCGAGCGTGGCGGCATCGCGCTGGTGTGGCCGCTTGCGCCGCACCCGACCAACCGCAACGAGGTCATCGTCTGGGACCTGGTGCACGACCCCAGCGAGCTGTTCACGCTCGACGTGGCCACCGTTCGTCGGCGCATGTTCACCCGCGCCGAAGAGTTGCCCGAAGGCGTGCAGCGCCTACCGATCAAGACGATCCACATCAACAAGTCGCCGGTGGTCATCGGCAACCTCAAGACGCTGAGTGCCGAACGCGCAGCCCACTGGCGCATCGATGTGGAGCAGGCGCATCGCCACGCCGAGATGGCCGCGCTGAAGGGCGCCACCCTCGCCGGCCTGTGGCCCGAGGTCTTCGAGCGCCCGCCGCTCGAGCGCAAGCCCGATGTCGATGAAGACCTCTACGGCGGCTTCGTCGGTGACGCAGACCGCCGCACGCTGCAGCGCCTGCGCACGCTCAGCCCCGAAGAACTGGCGAGCAAGCGCACCGCCTTCGCCGACCCGCGTTTGGACGAACTGCTGTTTCGCTACCGCGCGCGCAACTTCCCCGGCACCTTGAGCGCGGCCGAGGAAACGCAGTGGCACGAGCACCGCGTGCACCGCCTGCACGAAGGGGCGGGGGGCTGGCAGACGCTGGAAGCCTTCTTCGCGCAGATCGACGTGCTGGTCGAATCGGCCGGCGAGCGCGGGCAACAGA
>NZ_JACDCU010000198.1 GCF_013817365.1 Methylibium sp.
CCTTATGGCAGCCCGGTGTGGATCGACACCACCGAGCCGCAGCCCTGGTCGGCCACCAACCCGCCGCCGCCCCGGCCGCTGCAGCGCCTGGTGGTCGCCCAGGACACCGGCGGCGCGATCACCGGCCCGGTGCGGGCCGACTACTTCTGGGGCTGGGGCGACGGTGCCGAGGCGCGGGCCGGCCGCATGAAGCAGCCGCTGCGCATGTGGGTGCTGTGGCCGAAGGCGCAAACCGTGGGCAGCCGTTGAGGCCACAGGCTCGCGTCTGCGTGTTTTCTTCCCGCTGACGCACCTCCCCTCGCGCTGCTTTCTTCCGTAGCATTTCCACCCACAGCGAAGCCGGGCTCGAGCGCCCGGCTTTGCTTTGTGTGCCGCATCGAAGAAGGACAAGAACGCAATGCCTGCCGAAGGGAGATCAAGCAAGGCCCGCATCGTGACCGCCGCCGCCGCAGCGCTGTGCGTCTTGGCCGGTCTGCCGGCGATCGCTGCGCCTTCTGCCGCGCCGCCCGCTGCCCAGGTCAGCCTCGAACGCGCCAGCGTGCCGGCCTCTGCCGACGCCCGCCAAGTCGCGCACTGGATCGTCGATTCCGGCGACAACCGAGGCCGGCCCTTCGCCATCGTCGACAAGCGGGCCGCGCAGCTCGTCGTGTTCGAGCCGGGCGGTCGCATCGTGGGCGCGGCTTCGGCACTTCTTGGCTCGGCCATCGGCGACGACGCGGTGCCCGGTCTCGGCGCGCTCGACCCGGCCGACATCGCACCGGCCGATCGCACCACGCCGGCCGGTCGCTTCGCCTCTGAGCCGGGCCGCAACCTCGACGGCGAAGCGGTGATCTGGTTCGACTACGACGCCGGCCTGGCCATCCACCGGGTGCGGCCCGGGACCGCACGGCAGCCGCGCGAACAGCGCTTGTCCTCTGCGAGCACCGAGGACAACCGCGTATCGCTGGGCTGCGTGGTCGTGGCGCCGGCCTTCTTCGATGCCGTTGTGCAGCCCCTGCTGGGCCGACGCGACGGCGTCGTGTATGTGCTTTCTGAAATGCGCCCCGTGCACGAAGCCTTCGGTGGGGAATGGATGGCTTTGCGCCAGCCCTGACACAGCGCACCGGGCCGGCACAATGCCTCGATGCCCCTTCGCAACAGCCTGCGCTACTGGTTCGACATCTTTCGGCGCGCCTCGCGTTACTGGCTCGACGCCCAGGCCTTCGTGTACGCGGCCGCCCTCGCCTTTTTCACCGTGTTCTCGATCGCGCCGGTGGTCATCGTGGCGGTGTCGGTCGTCGGACTGGTGCTGGGCGAGCAGGCCGCGCAGGGCGAGTTGATGACCCGGCTGCAAGCGGCAGTGGGTGAGGAAGCGGCCGGCTTCGTGCAGACCGCCGTGGCCGGTGCGCAGATCGAGAATGCCGGCCTGGCGCCCACGCTGATGGGCTTCGGGCTGATCCTGCTCGGGGCGACCGCGGTCTTCGCGCAGATGCAGAAATCGCTCAACGCGATCTGGTCGGTCGCGCCCAACCCGAACCGCAACACCGTCATGCTGCTCGTCAAGAGCCGCATGATGTCGCTCGCCGTGGTGCTGGCGATCGGCTTCGTGCTGCTGGTCTCGCTGCTGCTCAGCGTGGCGGTGCGCGCGGTGATGGCCTTCGCCGAGAACTGGCTGCCGGTGCCGGCCTGGTCGCTGGGCACGATCGACGTGCTGCTGTCGCTGGTGGTGGTCACCCTGCTGTTCGCGGCGATGTTCCGCATCCTGCCCGACGTGCTGCTGAAGTGGCGTGACGTGTGGGTCGGCGCGGCGGTCACGTCGGTGCTGTTTGCGATCGGGCGCGCGCTGATCGCGATCTACCTCGCCAACACCGCCACCGGCTCGGCTTACGGCGCGGCCGGCTCGCTGGTGCTGCTGCTGATGTGGGTCAACTACTCGTCGCTGATCCTGCTGTTCGGCGCGGCCGTCACCCGGGCGCACCTGGAAGCCCGCGGCGGGGCCGTCGTTCCGCGCCCGACCGCCGTGGCGGTGCAGCGCGAGTTGGCGACCCCACGGCCGCCGGCGGCCTGATCACAGGCCAAGTTCGCTCAGCCCCGCATGCTCGTCGGGCCGCCGGCCGGGCGGCCAGTGGAAAAGACGCTGCTCGGGACGGATCGGCAAGTCGTTGATGCTCGCGTAGCGATGCGTCATGAGCCCCTGCGCGTTGAACTGCCAGTTCTCATTGCCGTAGCTGCGAAACCACTGGCCCGCGGCGTCGTGCCATTCGTAGGCGAAGCGCACCGCGAGCCGGCCGGTGTTGACCGGGCCGTCGCAGGCCCACAGCTCCTTGATGAGCCGGTAGTCGAGTTCGCGTTGCCATTTGCGCTGCAGGAAGGCGCGCACTTCTTCGCGGCCGACCGGGAACTCGGCGCGGTTGCGCCAGCGGGTGTCGTCGGTGTAGACGCGCACCACCACGTCGGGGTCGCGGGTGTTCCAGGCGTCTTCGGCCATGCGCACCTTTTGGCGCGCGGTCTCGGGGGTGAACGGTGGGAGCGGAGGACGGGTGTCGGGCATGGGTCGCAGTATCTGTACCGGAGTCCGGGGCGCGGTCGGATCGCTCCCTCGCCCCTTTGGGGAGAGGGAGGAAGACCCGGCTCAGTACGTTTTGTAGGGCAGAAACTTGCCGCTCATCGCGATGCTCACGCGGTCCCCCGCGGCATTCGGCTCTCGCTTGAGATCCATCTTGAAATCGATCGCGCTCATGATGCCGTCGCCGAACTCTTCGTGGATCAGTTCCTTGAAGGTGGTGCCGTAGACGCTGACGAGTTCGTAGAAGCGGTAGATCAGCGGATCGGTCGGCACGCTGGTGGGCAGCGAGCCCTTGTAGGGCACGACCATCAGCCACTGCTTCTCGGCCTCGCTGAGTTCGAACAGGCTGGCGATCACGCCGGCCTGCTCGGCGTTGAGCGTCATCTGGCCGAGGCAGGCTGCGGTGACCCATTCCTTGCTGAGGCCGACCTTGTCGGCCACGTCGGACCACTTCATGCCTTTGGCGACCTTGGTGGAGATGATCTTTTCGGTGACTTCGAGACGGCTCATGGGAACTCCTGTTCAGTTGAAAACGGTGTCGGGGCAGGACGGGTTCAGACGACGCGCTGCAGGGGCGCTCGCGCCGGCGGCGGATCGGACGGCATGGCAGACGGCATCGCGGGCGGCTGAGCGAAAACCTCGTCGGGCTCCAGCCCCGGCCGCACCTCCAGCGGAAAGGCCGGCGCCCTGCCGTGCGACAGCTCCTTGGAGCGCGCCACCAGAAAATCGACCAGGTGGTTGCGGATGCGGTAGTACTGCGGGTCGTGGTGCAGCGTGGCGCGCTGGCGGCCGCCTTCTTTTGCGCCATCGGCGCGGCGCGGCAGGGTGTTGACCACCACTTCGGCGATGCGCGCGCCCGGGCCGTTGCTCATGAGCAGGATCTTGTCGGCCAGCAGGATCGCCTCGTCGACGTCGTGCGTGATCATGAACACCGTCTGGTGCGTCTCGGCGCAGATGCGCAGGAGCTCGTCCTGGATCGTGCCGCGGGTCAGCGCGTCGAGCGCGCCGAAGGGCTCGTCGAGCAGCAGCATCTTGGGCTCGATGGCGAAGGCCCGCGCGATGCCCACGCGCTGCTTCATGCCGCCCGAGAGCGCCGAAGGCTTCTTGTCGATCGCGCCGGCCAACCCGACCATCGCCACGTACTTCTCGACGTGCGCGTCGATCTTCGCGGCGCTCCAGTCGCGCCACTTGCTGCGCACCGCGAAGGCGATGTTCTTGCGCACCGACAGCCACGGCATGAGCGCGTGGCCCTGGAACACGACGCCGCGCTCCAGGCTGGGCCCGCCGACTTCGCGGTTGTCCATGAACACATGGCCTTCGGTCGCACTCTCCAGGCCGGCGAGCACGTTCAGGATGGTCGTCTTGCCGCAACCGCTGTGGCCGACGATGCAGACGAACTCGCCCTTGGCGATGCCGAAGTTGACGCTGTCGAACACCGGCTCGCTCGAGCCCGGGTAGGTCTTGGCGAGGCCTTCGACCTGAACGAAGCGTTTCATCACTTTTTCAGTCGACATACGTCACGGCTTTCTGCGCCTGGGCGAACAACAGGTCCAGCGCCATGCCGACCAGGCCGATCACGAGGATCGCGAAGATCACGTTGGTGAGCGAGAGGTTGTTCCACTCGTTCCAGACGAAGTAGCCGATGCCCGTGCCGCCGACCAGCATCTCGGCCGCCACGATGACCAACCAGGCGATGCCCATGCTGATGCGCATGCCGGTCAGGATGGTCGGCGCGGCGGCGGGCAGGATCACCTCGAAGGCCTTGCGCAGCGGGTTCACCTCCAATGTCTTGGCGACGTTGAGCCACTCGCGCCGCACGCCCGCCACGCCGAAGGCTGTGTTGAGCAGCATCGGCCAGACCGAGCAGATGAAGATCACGAAGATGCCGGAGATGTTGGAGTCCTTGATCGTGTAGAGCGCCAGCGGCATCCACGCCAGCGGCGAGATCGGCTTGAGCACCTGGATGAAGGGATCGAGCGCGCGGTAGATCAGCGGGCTCATGCCGATCAGGAAACCCAGCGGGATCGCCACCAGCGCCGCCAGCGCGAAGCCCAGCGCCACGCGGCCCAGCGAGTAGCCGAGCTGCCGGCCGACGCCCTTGTCGTTGGGGCCGTTGTCGTAGAAGGGACTCGCCAGGTGCTCGATGACCTTGGCGCCGAACTGCGCCGGCGTCGGCACGCCCGACTTCGCGCCGCCCTCGCCGCCCACGCCGGGGTCCTTGCCGAGCAGCTTGGCGTATTCGATCTGCTCGGGCGTCATCGTCGCGGCCGGCCCGGCCGCTGTGGGCAGCGTGGCGAGGTGCCACAGGCCGACGAGCATCAGAAGGATCAACGTCGACAGCAGGGCCGCCTTGAGGTTCAGGCTGCGCGCGGAGGTGGAGGTGTTCATCGCCTCGCCTCAGACGCGGTTGATCATGAAGCTGCTGATGTACGGCTCGGGCTTCTCCGGGTCGAACACCTTGCCCATGATGGTGAACTTGGGGTAGGCGCCTTCGGGCGGCGTCATGCCGAGCTGCTTCATCGTCTTCTTGGCGTCGGTCAGCAGGAACACCTGCTCGGCGATCTGCTTGTAGTTGACGTCGCCCTTCACGTAACCCCAGCGCTTCATCTGCGTGAGCATCCACACGGCCATGCTCTGCCAGGGGATGGGGTCGAAGTCGGCGCGGTCGGGCACCGTCTTGATGTTGCCCAGCCCGTCGGCGAACTTGCCCGTGAGCACCTGCGCGACCACCGTCTCGGGCTGGTTCAGGTAGGCCTGCGGCGAGATCACCTTGGCGATGAGCGGCCGGTTCTCCGGCTTGCGCGCCATGGCCGACGCGGTGAGCACCGCACGGTACAGCGCGGCGAAGGTGTTGGGGTTGCGCTGGATGAACTCGGTCGAGGTGCCGAAGGCGCAGCAGGGGTGGCCGTTCCACAGATCCTTGGTGAGCAGGTGCAGGAAGCCGACCTCTTCGTAAACCGCGCGCTGGTTGAACGGGTCGGGGCCGAGATAGCCGTCGATGTTGCCGGCGCGCAGGTTGGCCACCATCTCGGGCGGCGGCAGCACGCGGATCTGGATGTCACGGTCGGGGTCCAGCCCCGACTCCGCCACGTAGTAGCGCAGCAGGAAGTTGTGCATCGAATACTCGAAGGGCACGGCGAACTTGAAGCCCTTCCACTGCTTGGGATCGCGCTTGTCCTTGTGCTTGTTGGCTAGCGTGATCGCCTGGCCGTTGGTGTTCTGGATCGTCGCCACGTTCATCGGCACCGGGTTGGAGCCGACGCCCATGCTGATGGCCAGCGGCATGGGCGAGAGGAAGTGCGTGGCGTCGTACTCCTTGTTGAGCATCTTGTCGCGGATGAGCGCCCAGCCGGCCGTCTTGACCACCTGCACGTCCAGGCCCTGCTTGTCGTAAAAGCCCAGGGGGTGCGCCATGATCAGCGGCGTGGCGCAGGTGATCGGGATGAAGCCGATCTTGAGGTCCTTCTTTTCCAGCGCGCCGCTCTTGCCGGCGGTGTCTTGCGCCATGGCCTGCATGGAGGCGATGGGCAGCACGCTCGAGATGGCGGCCATGGCGGTGCCCTTGCCGACGGCCGCGAGAAAGCGGCGGCGCAGGGCGTCTTGCGGGAACAGCGCCTTGACGAGCGTGGCCTCGATGAACTCGCGCGAGTAGGCCTCGAAGTCGGCCGTCTCGCTGCGGCGCTTGAGTTCGGTGGTGGCGGTGGTGGCGTTCTGCTGTTCAGCGGCGGCGTGCTCGGCGACCGAGGCGTGGCGGCCGCAGGAGCAGCGCATCAGCAGCGGCTTGTCGGCGTCGTACGGGTCGAAATAGCGATCGTCTGACATCGGTCGTCCCTCCGTGATTCGTTGAGCCGATGCTAGGGAGACGGGGGCCGGGGTGGGATCGTTGCCGGCGGGGATGTTCTGTAGGGCTGGCACTACAAGCGGGCCGGCGGGACTCGGGCAGGTGCCCTGCAGCGGCCTCGACAATGCGTCCCATGATCGTCACGCGCCGCCCGAACGCCCTGCGTCTGTTCTTCGTGCATTTTGGGGAGCCTCGCAACCTGCACGGCCCTGGCAGTGGCAGTCACCCTCAGCCATGGTGAGCTGTTCGACGCCAAGATCACGCTCACGCCGGTGCCCTTCTCGCTCATCGGGCTGGCTCTGGCCATCTTCCTGGGGTTTCGCAACAGCGCTGCTTACGACCTTTATTGGGAAGCACGCAAGCTGTGGGGCGAGCTGATCTTTCGATCGCGCAGCCTGGCGCGGCAGCTGCTGACCTTGACGCGGATGGAGACGCCGTCGGCGCTGCCGCGCATCGGTGCGCCCGGCGCCATCGACGTGCGCCACGCGATCATCCGCCGCACGATCGCCTTCGCCCATGTGCTGCGACAGCAACTGCGCGGCATCGAAGCACCCGACGAACTGCGGCCGTGGCTGACGGACGCCGAGTTGGCCGCGGTGGCCACCTCGCGCAGCGCCAACGACCTGCTGCTGCGCCTGAGCAGTCGGGAGCCAGGCGACTGCCTGCGTGCGGGCCAGATCGAGCCGCAGATCGCCGCGCAGGTCGATCGGCAGTTCACCGGCCTGGCCGAGATGGCTGCCGGGTGTGAGCGCATCGCGTCCACGCCCATTCCGTTTGCCTACACGCTGCTGCTGCACCGCACGGCCTACC
>NZ_JACDCU010000199.1 GCF_013817365.1 Methylibium sp.
AGGCGCCGGACTGCATCCAGATCGGCGAGATCCGGGACCGCGAGACGATGACCGCGGCGATTTCCTATGCGCTGTCGGGCCACCTGGTGGTCTCGACCCTGCACGCCAACAACAGCTACCACGCACTTGGGCGCATCCTGAGCTTCTACACGCCGGAAGCGCGCCCGGCCCTGCTCAATGACCTGGCCTCGGCGCTCAAGGCGGTGGTTTCGCAGCGCCTGGTGCGCATGACGGCGGGCGGGCGGCGTCCGGCGGTCGAGGTGCTGCTGAACACCAAGCTCATCGCCGACCTGATTGCGCAGGGTGATTTCTCGGCGGTCAAGGAAGCCATGGAGCAGTCGCTCGCGGAAGGTTCGCAAACCTTCGAGTTCGAACTGGCGCGCATGGTCCGCGACGGCTCGATCACGCGCGACGAAGGCCTGTCGTATGCCGACTCGCCGACCAACCTGATGTGGCGGCTGCAGAACGACACCACGGCACAGTCCAAGCTGGTGCCGAAGAAGGAAGAAAAGGACGAAGGCCCGTCCTTCACCGAGATCACGCTCGAAGTCCGGCCCGACGACCGGCGCACCAACTTCGGCGCGCTTTGAACCACGCGGTGCCGCCCTCGACGGCATGAAGGCGGGCCGCCGATTTCGGCTGCTGGCCGCCAAGGACTGAATGGACATGCAGCAAGAAGCTCCCGCCGCCGGCCGTGCAGTGCGCCTCGCCGAGCAGCTGATCGCGCGCCGCTCTCTGACGCCCGAGGACGGCGGCTGCCAGGCCTTGATCGCCGAGCGACTGGTTGCGCTGGGTTTCGAGTGGCACAGCATCGAAAGCGGCCCGGTCGATTTTCGGGTGAGCAATCTGTGGGCGGTACGGCGCGGCAGCGCAGGCCGCAGCGGCCGCCTGCTGGCCTTTGCCGGTCACACCGACGTCGTCCCGACCGGCCCGCTGGCGCAGTGGGCCAGCGACCCCTTCGTGCCGACACACCGCAACGGCCGGCTCTATGGCCGCGGCGCCGCCGACATGAAGACCTCGATCGCTTGCATGGTCGTGGCCGTGGAAGAGTTCGTCGCGGCGCAGCCGGAGCACGCCGGCTCGATCGGCTTCCTGATCACCAGCGACGAGGAAGGCCCGGCGCTCGACGGCACCACCCGCGTGGTGCAGTGGTTGCGCGAGCGCGGTGAGCGGCTCGATGCCTGCATCGTCGGTGAGCCGACCTCCGTCATCGCCGTCGGCGACATGATCAAGAACGGCCGGCGTGGATCCCTCTCCGGCCGGTTGGTAGTCTTGGGCGTGCAGGGGCACATCGCCTACCCGCAGCTCGCGAAGAACCCGATCCATGCGCTGGCGCCGGCGCTGGCCGAGTTGGCCGCGATGCGTTGGGACGAGGGCAATGCGCATTTCCCGCCGACCTCCTGGCAGGTTTCCAACCTGCACGCCGGCACCGGGGCGAGCAATGTCATCCCGGGCGAGGCGGTCGTCGATTTCAACTTTCGCTTCTCGACCGAATCGACGCCCGAGTCGCTGCAGTCGCGACTGCTCGAAGTGCTGAGCCGCCACGGCGTCGAGCACACGCTGGCCTGGACCGTGGGAGGCCGGCCTTTCCTCACGGCGCCCGGCGACCTGACGCAGGCCCTGAGCGCCGCGATCCGTGACGTCACCGGCCGCGAGACCGAACTGTCGACGACAGGCGGCACTTCCGACGGCCGCTTCATTGCGCAGATCTGCGCTCAGGTGGTGGAGTGCGGGCCGGTCAACGCCAGCATCCACCAGATCGACGAACACGTGGCGGTGGCCGACATCGAACCGCTGAAAGACATCTACCGCAAGACGCTGGAGCGCTACGTGTCTTGAAGCTGATCGAGGCGATCGAAGCGCAAGGTGCCCGCTTGGTCGAAGCGGGCGTCTCGTTCGGGCATGGCACCGACAACGCCTTCGACGAGGCGGCGTGGCTCGCGCAATGGGCGATCGGGCTGAGGCCGGATGCGCTCGACGCGCAGGCTGATCGCGAACTGACGAGCGACGAAACCGCGACGATCGCCGCGCTGATCGAGCGCCGCATCACCCTGCGACAGCCGGCCGCCTACCTGACCCGCGAGGCCTGGCTGCAAGGCGTGCCCTTCTACGTCGACGAGCGCGCCATCGTGCCACGCAGCTTCATTGCCGAGCTGCTGGTCGACCTCGATGGCAACGGTACGCTCGACGCCTGGCTCGGCGCGCACACGCACCGCGTGCTCGACCTGTGCACCGGCAACGGCAGTCTCGCGGTGCTGGCAGCGATGGCGTATTCCGACGTCACGGTCGATGCCGCCGACCTGTCGGCCGACGCGCTGGCCGTGGCCCGCATCAATGTCGAGCGCCACGGGGTGTCCGAGCGCGTTTCGCTGGTCGAGTCCGATGGCCTGCATGGCGTGCGCGGCCCCTACGACCTGATCTTGTGCAACCCGCCTTACGTCAATGCCGCCGCGATGGCCGCGCTCCCTGCCGAGTACCGCGCCGAGCCGGCACTGGCACTGGCGGGCGGCGAAGACGGCATGGACTTCATCCGCACGCTGCTGCGGGATGCGCCCGCGTGCATGACTGTGCACGCCGTGCTCGTGCTCGAGATCGGCAACGAGCGCGCGCATTTCGAGCGTGCGTTTCCGACGCTGGAAGTGGCCTGGCTCGAAACCAGCGCCGGCGGCGATCAAGTCGTGCTGATCCTCCGGGAAGCGCTCGCGTCGGCGCTTGCAGCGCTTACCTCAGGCCGCTGAAGCGCTCGGCGCATTGCGCCGTTCTCATGCCGGCCCGATGGCGGAACGGGCGAGCGAAGCATCCCGCCGATGCCCGCGCAGGCCGATGCGCAACATCGATCGCGTATGCTGCGCGCCCTCATGATCACCCTACGCAACCTCATCCTGCGACGCGGCCCCAAGGTCGTGCTGGCCGGTGCCAGCGTCACCCTCAATCCCGGCGAAAAGATCGGGCTGGTCGGGCGCAACGGCGCCGGCAAATCTTCGCTGTTCGCGCTAATGACCGGCAAGCTCGGCGCCGACGCCGGCGACTTCAGCATGCCGCCGCGCTGGCGCATGGCCGAGGTGGTGCAGCACATGCCCGAGACCGATCAGCCGGCCACCGACTTCGTGCTCGACGGCGACACGCGCCTGACCGAAGCCAATGCCGCGCTGGCGGCCGCCGAAGAAGCCGACGACGGCCACGCCATCGGCGACGCGCATGCGCTGCTCGCCGAAGTGGGCGCCTTCGACGCCCGCCCGCGCGCTCAGGCGCTGATGCTCGGCCTGGGTTTCAAGAGCGGGCAGCTAGACGCGCCCGTCAACAGCTTCTCCGGCGGCTGGCGCATGCGCCTGCAGCTCGCCCGCGCGCTGATGTGCCCGAGCGACCTGCTACTGCTCGACGAGCCCACCAACCATCTCGACCTCGATGCCCTGGTCTGGCTCGAAGCCTGGCTGCAGCGCTACGAGGGCACCATGCTCGTGATTAGCCACGACCGCGAGTTCCTCGACGCGATCACCAAGGTCACCCTGCATCTCGACGAAGCCCAGCTCACCCGCTACGGCGGCAACTACAGCGCCTTCGAGCTGATGCGCGCCGAGCGCATGAACCAGCAGCAGGCCGCCTTCGGCCGGCAGCAGGACAAGGTGGCGCAGCTGCAGCGCTTCATCGACCGTTTCAAAGCCAAGGCCAGCAAGGCCAAGCAGGCGCAAAGCCGCGTGAAGGCGCTCGAGCGCATGGAGAAGATCGCGCCGGTGCTGACCTCGGCGGACTTCAGCTTCGAGTTCAAGGAACCCGCGAACTTGCCCAACCCGATGCTGGCGATGCGGGAGATGGCCTGCGGCTATCGAGTGACCGGTGCCGAGCCCATCACCATCGTTCGTGACATCAACCGCTCGGTGATGCCCGGCCAGCGCATTGGCATCCTCGGTGCCAACGGCCAAGGCAAGTCGACACTGGTGAAGACCTTGGCGCGCATGCAGCCGGCGCTGAGCGGCAGCGTCACCGAGGGCAAGGGCCTGGCGATCGGCTATTTCGCGCAGCAGGAGATGGACCTGCTCACGCCCGATAGCGGGCCTATGGAGCACATGATCCGGCTTGCGAAGCAGGTCTCGCCGAACGCGCGCGAGCAGGAGCTGCGCAACTTCCTCGGCCAGTTCCGCTTCACCGGCGACATGGTCCACCAGCAGGTCGGCTCCCTCTCGGGCGGCGAGAAGGCCCGGCTGGTGCTGGCCATGCTGGTCTGGCAGCGCCCCAATTTGCTGCTGCTCGACGAGCCGACCAACCACCTCGACCTCACCACCCGCGAGGCGCTGTCGATGGCGCTCAACGAGTTCGAGGGCACGGTCATGCTGGTCAGCCACGACCGCGCGTTGCTGCGCGAGGTGTGCGACGAGTTCTGGCTGGTCACGGCCGGCGGCATCCAGGAGTTCGACGGGGACCTCGACGACTACCAGCGCTGGCTGCTCGAGCAGTCGCGCGAGCAGGCCAAGGCCTACGCGCAAGCTCAGCGGGCCGGCGCTTCGTCGGGCGGAGCAGCGAGCGCTGCGTTGCGAGCGCCGGCGCTGGTCGCGGCACCCCCACCGGCGCCGGTGCCTTCGTCTTCGCCTGCCACGAGCGGCGATCCCGCCCGGCGACGCGACGACCGCAAGGCGCAGGCGCAACAACGCCAGAAGGCGGCAGACCAGGCCCGCCCGCTTCGTCAGGAGCTGGCGACGATCGAGGCGCGAATGGCAAAGGCGTCGGCGCTGCGCGATGCCGTCGCGGCTCGTTTGGCCGACCCGGCGCTACAACCCGCCTCGCGCGCCGAACAGGGCCGCGAGCTGAAGCTGCTCGAAGGGGAGATCGCGACCCTCGAGGCCCGCTGGCTCGAAGTCGGCGAGTCGATCGACGCCTCGAACGCGGCCGCCTGACGCGGCTTCGCCGCCGACCAGCGCCGCTGTAGCGGCCGCCACAGTGCAGCCGACCCTCGAGCGTAGAGCCCGTGTGGCGGGAGCCATGCACTTCAGGGCCGTGGAACGCCGTTTGCCCTGAGCAGACCGCATCCGCCCCGTGATCGCCAACGCGCCGCACGGCACCGCACGCTGACTTGCCCGCCTGCATCCACAGCGCGAGCCGTGCCGTAGTCAGTAGGGACGCTGTACCGAATCTGAACCCCAAAACCGGATCTTGCCGTGACGATCAGTGCACGCTGGCCCAGTGCTCGCACCGCGAAAAACAACGCCGACGACGAACAGGCTGTCTTGCTCGCCGGCACGCTGCGTTCGTCACGGCTGACCGTGCTCTACGGCGGCGCCGGCGTGGGCAAGACCGCGCTTCTCACCGCGGGCGTACTGCCGCTCCTCGACCGCCCGCTGGTCGAGGCTGCGGCCGAAGCTGAACGAGCGGTGCGCGCGGTCGAGCCTCTTTCACGCGCAATCCGAATCGGCGGCGCGGCACCGGCAGGCGGTCTTCAGCGAGAGGTCGGTGTTTTCTTCGACGGCTGGCAAGCGCCGCCCTGGGCGAGCTTGCAAGCGGTTGTGCGCCAGGCGCTGGCAATGCCACCTGCCACGGCACCGTCCCCGCTCGGCATGGCCCAGACGCTGGCCGCCTGGACCCAGCCGCGCGGCGTGCGCCTGCTGGTCATCCTCGATCGGTTCGAGGAGTGCCTGGCCGGCGCCGCACAGCGCCCCGACCTGCGCGTCTTCGCCGACGAGCTGGTGCAATCGGTCAATCGGCCCGATTTGCATGTCAACTTTCTGGTTGCCCTGCGCGACGACGCCGAACCGCTGATGGCCCGCTTGTGCCGCCGCATTCCGGGCTTCGATCCTCACCGGCTCGAACTGGCACCCGCGCGTGCCGACGCTGCCGGCGCCCTGCCCGTGGCGACCGCGAATCCGTTCGCTGAAAGCCGCAAGCCGGGCTTCCGCCGGCTGGGCCGACCGCATCCCGGCGAGCAAGGTCTTGGCGAACGCAGCCCGCTGCATCGCGGCGAACAGCCTGCTGCGCCTGAATCGCCGCCGAGCGTCGCACCGATATCGCAGAACGCAACGATGCCGGTCGTTGCTGCCAGCGGGACGCTTTCCGCCCGGGCTGCAGCCGCCGCGCCGGAGCCTGCTGCGGCCGACGAGAGTGCGCCGGATCCTCTTTTCGATTCCCCAGGGACCGTACCGCACGCAGACGCCGCGACTGCGCCGCGACTTGACGGTCGACGCTGGTTGCAATGGATCGCCGTGCCGGCTGCCTTGGCCGGCGTCTTGTTCTTCATCGATCCTTCTCGCGAGCAGGACAGCGTGCGGGACCTTGAAGTTGCCGGTTCACCAACGGCTGCGCCGGTTGCCGAACCAGCCCCCCCGCGGGCCGAGCCGCTTGCACCGACACCGCCTGCACCGACGCCGCCCGAAGACGACAGCCGCGCCGCGCCCTTCGAGCCCGCGGCACCACCTTCGCCGCCCATCGCTGCCGCGCCGGTCGCACCGCCTGCCGTCGAAAGCACGCGAATCGCTGCGCCGGGGCGGCCCCGGCTCGAGATCGCCACCGACTTCGGCGCCGTGACGGATCGGCGCCTGGCGGGCGAGCTGGCACGCGCCATGGCGCCGGCCGCCGGCATCGAGGTCGGCGTGTTGCCGTCGGTCCATTGGGCCACCTCGCTGGCCGGCCCGGGCGGCGCGGCCCGCTTGGCGATCGTTCGCTACGACGCCTTGCAGGCCGCGCGCAACGCGCCTGAACCGCTGGCGCTCGAGATCGTCGCGCCGCTGCACACCGATGCCATCTCTTTTCTGGTGGCCGACGATTCGCCGCTGCGTTTCATCCACGAAATCGAGGGCCGCCGGATCAACATCGGCCCTGCGCAAAGCGCCGGCGGGCTCACGGTCGCCTCGGTTTACGAGCGTCTGTTCGGCAAGCCGCTCGCGCCGTCCCGGACGCAGGAACAGGAGCCGCAAGCGGCGCTGCAGCAGCTGCTGGTCGAGCGCAGCATCGACGTGATGGTGGTGGTCGGCGCGGCGCCTGCGGCGCTGCAGGCAACTCGAGCCGGGCCGGGGCCGAGGTTGCTGGCGCTCGACCGCGACCATCCGGCGAGCCGCCGCGCCCTGCAGGCCTTCCTGCCGACCACCACTAGTGGGCCGTAACGATTGAATCGGGAGTAATTCGCCGTGTTGGATCGAAGTACTTCCACTTCACGGGCTTGGGTTGTTCGTTGTACTTGCGGATGTAGCGCATGAGCTTTCTCTTCAAGTCA
>NZ_JACDCU010000200.1 GCF_013817365.1 Methylibium sp.
CTGGATCCCCGGCAGCTACCTGGTGCGCGAGTTCGCCCGCCACCTGTCGCAGCTCGAGGCACGGCAGGGCACGCGGGCCGTGCGGCTGGTACAGCACGACAAGAGCAGCTGGGTGGCGCATTGCGAATGCCGCGCCGCCCTGACGGTGAGCTACTCGGTCTACGCGTTCGATACCTCCGTGCGCGCCGCCTATCTCGACGCCGGCCGCGGCTTCTTCAACGGCACCAGCGTGTTTCTGCGGGTGCAGGGGCGCGAGGCCGAGCCGCAGCAGCTCGTTCTGGGCACGCTGCCGCGCGGCTGGCAGGTCGCCACCGGGCTGCCGGCGGTCGGAGCCTGCTTCGAAGCCGCCGACTACGACGAACTGGTCGATCACCCGGTCGAGCTCGGCCGTTTCTGGCGCGGCAGCTTTCAGGCGGCCGGCGTCGCGCATGAATTCGTGGTCGCCGGCGCCTTGCCCGGCTTCGACGGCGAACGCCTGCTCGCCGACAGCCGCAGGATCTGCGAGACGCAGATTGCTTTCTGGCATGGCACGCCGAGCCGCGGCTCGGTCAAGCCGCCGTTCCAGCGCTACTTGTTTTTGCTCAATGCGGTGGAAGACGGCTACGGCGGCCTGGAGCACCGCGCCAGCACCGCGCTCATCGCCAACCGCCGCGATCTGCCGCGCACCGGCATGAAGGCGGCCAGCGAAGGCTATGCCACCTTGCTCGGGCTGATCAGTCACGAGTACTTCCATACCTGGAACGTCAAGCGCCTGCGGCCGGCGGAGTTCGCGCGCTACGACTACACGCGCGAGAACTACACAGA
The DNA here is from genome assembly GCF_013817365.1 of Methylibium sp. Lineage (GTDB taxonomy): Bacteria > Pseudomonadota > Gammaproteobacteria > Burkholderiales > Burkholderiaceae_C > Methylibium. The sequence continues at coordinate 805 of NZ_JACDCU010000200.1, forward strand.
GCTGCTGTGGTTCTTCGAAGGCTTCACCTCCTACTACGACGATTTGCTGCTGCTGCGCGCCGGGCTGATCGACGTGCCGCGCTACCTCAAGCTGGTGGCCCGGAGCATCAACAACGTGCGCGCCACGCCCGGGCGGGCGGTGCAGAGCGTGGCGCAGGCGAGCTTCGATGCCTGGGTCAAGTACTACCGGCCCGACGAGAACACCGTCAACGCCACGGTCAGCTACTACGCGCTCGGCTCACTGATCGGGCTGGCGCTCGACCTCACGCTGCGCGGCGAAGGCAGGGGTTCGCTCGACGAGGTGATGCGCGGCCTGTGGGCCCGCAGCGGTGCTGCCGCTGCGCGCGCCGAGGGCCGCCCGGCGGTTCGCGGCGCGGGGGGTGGCCCGATCGACGAGGCCGACATTGCGGCGGTGCTGCAGGAGGTGGGCGGGCGTTCGTACGCGGCCGAACTGGCCTCCTGGGTGCATGGCAGCGCCGACTTGCCGCTGGAGCCGCTGCTCGAGGGGCTGGGCATCGTCTGGCAGGAAGAGGCCGCGACGCTGGCCCAGCGCCTGGGCGCGCGGGTCACGGACACGGGCGGTCAGCTCAAGCTGCAGGCGGTGATGCGCGGCGGCGCGGCCGAGAAAGCCGGCTTGGCGGCAGGCGACGAGTTGATCGCGCTCGACGGCTGGCGAATTCGCAAGCTCGACGATCTGGCGGCGCTCGGCGCCTTCGAGCGGCCGCTCCCCTTGCTGGCGGCGCGCGACCAGCGTCTGCTGGAGCTGAGTTTGCCGAGCGCGCAGGTGCACGGCCCGGTGGCGCTGAGTGTGGATGCCAAGGCCCCGGCCGAGGCCTTGGTTCGCCGGGCCGGCTGGCTCGCCAACGGCGCCTGAAACACAAGGTTGATGCGGCCTGGTCCGGTGGAGGCATTGTGCCGAGCCGAGCCGGTGGCGTCAGCCTGCCTCGGGCGGCAGGCCGACGTGTTGCTCGAACTCGGTGGCGCTCGCGGCGCCCCGTTGCTGGCGCACGAAGCTGCTGGCGAGAACCAGCGCCGAGCGCATGTCTTCGCGGTTCTTGGCTTTTTCGATGCGCAGGCTGAGCGGATCGGCATAGGGGCCGAGGTTGTTGCTGAGCCAGCGTACGGCTCGCTGGCAGGTTTCCACCAGCGTCAGCACCACCGGCGCAGCGGCCTGGGCCGGCGCTGCCGCGGTCGCAGGCGCACTGGCGGCCGAGGCAGCCGTGCCACCGACGGCCTCGATGCATTCGAGATCGAGCAATGCCTGCAGCGCTTCGTCGGCCGGAGGCGGAATCAGCTTGCGCAACTCCGCATCGCTGCGCTTGCCGTCCACGAGAATCAGCGCCTGGCGCACGCGAAGCGGCAGGCGCAGCGCGCGTGTGGCGATTTCGGCTTGTCCGACTTCCGTCTTGCGATAAATGATGGCCATGCAAACGTCTTGTTGCTTGCGGGGAGAGTAACGCAGGCCTGACGCGTTCGTCACGGGCCCCGCCCGGTGCCGCGCAGGCTGCCGTTACTTACCGCACGCGCCGGCCTGTACAGTGAAGCCCCGATCAAGGAGCGCCCGCCATGGGGTACGAGAACCTGCTCACCGACACCCGCGGCACGCTGGCGCTGAAGGCCGGCTGGATCACCCTGAACCGGCCGCAGGCGCTCAACGCGCTGAACGACGCGTTGATGAACGAACTGGGCGCTGCGCTGCGGGCCTTCGACGCCGACGACACCATCGGCTGCATCGTCCTCACGGGCAGCGAGAAGGCTTTCGCGGCGGGGGCCGACATCGGCGCGATGGCGCAGCTGGACTATGCAGACGTCTTCAAGGGCGACTTCATCACCCGCAACTGGGAAGCCATCCGCAGCGTCAGGAAGCCGGTGATCGGTGCCGTCGCCGGCTTCGCGCTCGGCGGCGGCTGCGAGCTGGCGATGATGTGCGACGTGCTCATCGCCGCGGACACCGCGAAGTTCGGTCAGCCCGAGATCAAGCTCGGCATCGTGCCCGGCGCGGGCGGCACGCAGCGGCTGCCGCGCGCCGTGGGCAAGGCCAAGGCGATGGACCTCGTGCTCACCGCCCGCATGATGGACGCCGCCGAGGCCGAGCGCGCCGGCCTCGTCTCTCGCGTGGTGCCGGCCGAGCGGCTGCTCGGGGAAGCGCAAGCGGCGGCGGACGCGATGTGCGGCCTGTCGCTGCCCAGCCTGATGGCCGCCAAGGAATGCGTGAATCGCGCTTACGAGAGCCCCCTGGCCGAGGGCATCACGTTCGAGCGCCGCATGTTCCATGCGATGTTCGCCACGCAGGACCAGAAGGAGGGCATGGACGCCTTCCTCGCCAAGCGCAAACCGCAGTTCCAGCACCGCTGAGAGCCGCCGCACCTCATAAACTGCGCCTTGTGCGACCGACCGAGAACAAGAAAATGACCGCCCGACTGCTCCTGACTGTCCTGTTTCTCGTGTTGTTCGCGGTCTTCGTGACGGTGAACTGGAGCGCCTTCATCGCGCCGACCACGCTCTCGCTGGTCGTCGACACCGTCCAGGCGCCCCTCGGGTTGGTGTTGCTCGGCATGCTCGCGGCACTGGTGGCGAGCTTCCTCGTTTACATGGCCTGGTGGCAAGGCCGCGTGCTGATGGAAACGCGCCGGCACACGCAGGAGCTGCAGGCGCAGCGCGTGCTGGCCGACGAGGCGGAAGCCTCGCGTTTCACCGCGCTGCAGACATCAATGACGGCCGAACTGGGCCGGCTGGAAGCCCGGCTAGACGTCACCCAGAGCGAGGTGATGGCGCGCGTGGATGCCGGCATCGCCGAGCTGCGTCAGGCGGTGCAGGACAGCTCGAACACGCTGGCCGCCTACATCGGCGAAGTGGAAGACCGATTCGAGCGCGGGGCCGATCCAGCGAGAACACCGCGGCTGACCTGAACCCGCGCGGGACTCGCGGGGCCGCTGCGAGCGGCTGACCGGTGCTTTCAGCTCGACACGGGCCGCCTCAGGATTCCCGGCGCAGCGCAGGAAACAGGATCACGTCGCGGATGTTGGCCGAATCGGTCAACAGCATCATCAGCCGGTCGATGCCGATGCCGCAGCCGCCAGTGGGCGGAAGCCCGTGCTCGAGTGCGCGGATGTAGTCGGCGTCGAAGTACATGGCCTCCTCGTCGCCGGCGTCCTTGTTGCTGGCTTGCGCGGCGAAGCGCGCGGCCTGGTCCTCGGGGTCGTTGAGTTCGGAAAAGCCGTTGCCGAATTCGCGGCCGGTGATGAAAAGCTCAAAGCGTTCGGTGACCGACGGATCGGTGTCGGAGGCGCGGGCCAGCGGCGAGACTTCGACCGGATAGTCGGTGATGAAGGTCGGCTGCCAGAGCTTTTCCTCGACCGCGGCCTCGAACAGGCCGAACTGCAGCTCGGCGAGGCTCCAGCGCGCCGGCACTTCCTGGCCCAGGGCCTTGAGCTTGTCGCGCAGTACCGAAGCGTCGTTTGCTTCGGCTGCACTCAGGCCGGCATGCGCGACCAGGGAATCGCGCACCGACAGTCGAGCGAACGGCGTTTCCAGATCGACCGGTTGCCCTGCATAGCTCAGTTGCGCAGAGCCGACCGCCTCGCTCGCGGCGTGGCGCAGGATGGCCTCGGTGAAGTCCATCAGGTCGTGGTGGTTCCAGTAGGCCGCATAGAACTCCATCATCGTGAACTCGGGGTTGTGCCGCACCGACACGCCCTCGTTGCGGAAGTTGCGGTTGATCTCGAACACGCGCTCGAATCCGCCCACCACCAGGCGCTTCAGGTACAGCTCCGGCGCGATGCGCAGGAACATTTGCTGATCGAGGGCGTTGTGATGGGTCGTGAAAGGCTTGGCGTTGGCGCCGCCCGGAATCGGGTGGAGCATCGGCGTTTCGACCTCCAGGAAGCCGTGCTCCACCATGAAGCCGCGGATCGAGGCCACCGCCTTGCTGCGCGCACGAAAGCGCTCGCGCGAGGCCTCGTCCATGATGAGATCGACTTCGCGTTGCCGGTACTTCAGTTCCTGGTCGGCCATGCCGTGGAACTTGTCGGGCAGCGGGCGCAGGCTCTTGGTGATCAGGCGGATGGCGCTGACCTTGATGCTGAGCTCGCCGGTGCGCGTGCGAAAGAGCGTGCCTTCGGCGCCGAGGATGTCGCCCAGGTCCCAGTGCTTGAAGGCCGCGAGCTGCTCGGGCCCGACCGCGTCGGCCGTGACGTAGAGCTGAATGCGCCCCGAGCCGTCCTGCAGCGTCGCAAAGCAGGCCTTGCCCATCACGCGCTTGAGCATCATGCGACCGGCGATGCACGCGGCGACCGGCTCGGCTTCGAGCGCTTCGTTGCTCTTGCCTTCGTGCACGCGGTGCAGTTCGGCGGCCTGGTCGCGCGGCTTGAAGTCGTTGGGAAACGCCACCCCTTGCGCGCGGATCGCCGCCAGCTTCTCGCGGCGCTCAGTCACCAGCTTGTTCGTGTCGGGCGCGTTGTCGTCGGCAACGGCGGTCGGGGGCGTGGGGGTCATCGAGAGTCCTGGCGGGCCGCAGCGTGGGCTGCTTGCGGCGAACCGGCGATTTTATGGGGCGGGCCGGCCCCTCACCCAGCCTCTCCTTAGAGGGGAGAGGAGCGGTTCCGCGCTTTTCGAAGCGACCGACGCTTGCGCGACACCCTCTTTCTGTCTGTGATGGATGCTCGCCGACAATCCGCCGTTCGCCTCTCAGCCGCCCGCACCATGCTCCCTCGACCGCTTGCCCGTGGCGCCGCCATCAATCTGGCGGCCCGGCTTGCAAGCGTCGCGCTCGGTCTGGGCATCCTCGTCATGGTCGCGCGGCTGGGGCCGGCGGTGCAGGGCGCATTCGCGCTCTTCGTCGCGATCGAATCGGTGTTGCTTACGCTGTTCTCCGGCCTGGGCTTGCTGCTCGCACGAGAGATCTCCAACCGCCGTGTCGATCCGGCACCGCTCCTGGCAGCGGTGCTACGCGTGGCGCTGGGCCTGGGTGTCGTGGCGGCGCTGCTGCTGCTCGTCGCGGCCGCAGTTGCCGAGGCCGAGCCCTACCGGCACCTCTGGCTGCTCGCGCTCGCTGCGCCGTTGCTGCTGCTGGTGCCGACGGCCAGCGGCCTGTGGTTGGGGCAAGGCCGCATGCTGCCGCTCAACGCGCCGCAGGTCGCGGCGCCCGCGTTGGTGCTGGCGGCGCTGGCGGTGCTTGCGATGCTGCGACCGGACGCGGGCGCGCTGCAGACGGTGCTGCCGGTGCTCGCCGCCTGGGTCGTCGGCAAGGCGATCGTCGCCGCGCTCACCGGGTTGGCCGCGGCGCGCTCCACCGGCCGGGTCGCGCACGACTTGGCGACGGCGATCGAACCGACAGGAGTCCATTCCTTCGGCGGAGTCGCGCACGACATGCCCACGCCGATCGAGCTGGCCGCGATGCGCTCCATCGGCCGGGCCTCGCCCGACTGGCGCGCACTGCGCAGACAGTGGCGCTTCGTCGCAGTGATCGGCGCGACCAACGTCGTGAGCCTGCTGAACTACCGCGCCACGCTCTTCCTCGTCGAGCGCAACGGCGGCCTGGCCGAGACCGGCGTTTATTCGGTGGCGGTGCAGGTGGCCGAGTTGCTGTGGTTGCTGTCCTCGGCGGTCACCGTGTCGGCCTATCACCGCATCGGCACGCCCGATGCGGCCGAGGCTGCCGCCATCACCTTGCGTGCGGTGCGATTCAACTTGCTCGCCACCTTGGCTGCCGCGCCGTTCCTGTACTGGGGCGCGGCGGTCGCGCTGCCGCGCGTGCTCGGCCCCGCCTATGCCGGCGCCTTGCTCCCGCTGGCGCTGCTGCTGCCGGGCGTGGCCGGCTACGCGGCGGCGTCGAGCCTGTCGGCCTACTACACCAACCACCGCGGCCGGCCGCAGTGGTCGGCCGCCATTGCGGCGCTGTCGCTCGGCCTGACTTTGGCCATTGCCGCGTGGAGCGTGCCGCGCTTCGGTGCGGCCGGCGCGGCGCTGGCGACCTCGCTGGCCTATTCGATCGCGATCGCGGTGGCGCTGGGCTTGTTTTTGCGCGACACCGGTCTGGGCTGGGCGGCGCTGCTCGGTTCAGCGGGTGCCAAGCTTTCCGGAAGAACGCGGGGCCGCCCCGAGTTTCCTTGACCTCAACGCTGGGCGGATGCCGCCAAGCGGCCGCCTGGACGCGCGCTCAAGGGACAATCACGGCCTTGATGAACGCCGTCCAACGCCTACTCGCGCGCTGCTGGCAGCGCCTCGCTGCTCCCCGCATGATCTACGGCCAGCGCAGCGCAGAAGGTGTGCTGCGCGCACACAGCCGCGTCTCGACCCACGCGCGCATCGAGGCGCCCGCGCGCCTGCTGCTCGGCGACCATGTCTTTATCGGTCATTTCAACTTCATCGACGCCTCCGGCGGCCTGGAGA
>NZ_JACDCU010000558.1 GCF_013817365.1 Methylibium sp.
GCATGCCCTCCCGGTTCGAGGCCCACGTGAAGCGCCGACGCTCGGACGTGCTGGTCAATAAACAGAATTTCTCCGACTGGAGCATGTCGCCGCTGCACCAGCAGCCGGGCACCGTCACGCCCAACGGACTGATCTACGAACGCCACCACAACGGCGTGCCGGACATCAACCCCGACGAGCACCGCTTCGCCATCCACGGCATGGTCCGCCAGCCGTTGGTGTTCACGATGGCCGACCTGATGAAGTACCCGTCGGTGTCGCGCTTCTACTTCATGGAGTGCTCGGGCAACGGCCTGACGGACTGGCTCAAGGCGGCCTCGAAGACCGTGCAGCAGACGCACGGCCTGCTGTCGTGCGCGCAATGGACGGGCATTCCGGTCTCGACGCTGCTGCAGGAAGCCGGTGTCATGCCGACCGCGAAATGGGTGCTGGTGGAAGGCGCCGACGGGGCCGCCCACGCACGCAGCATCCCGATGAAGAAAATGCTCGACGACGCGCTCATCGTCTATGCCGCCAACGGCGAGATGCTGCGCCCGGAGAACGGCTACCCGCTGCGCCTGATGATTCCCGGCTGGGAAGGCAACATGTGCATCAAGTGGGTGCGCCGCATGAAGGTGGGCGACGAGCCCTGGTACCTGCGCAGCGAGACCGCCCGCTACACCGACCCCATGCCCGATGGCAAGTGGCGAAAGTTCAGCTTCGAGATGGAAGCCAAGTCGGTCGTCACCTCGCCTTCCGGCGGCATGAACATGCGCCCCGGGCCGATGGAGATCATCGGCTTCGCCTGGTCGGGCAACGGCACGATCAAGGCGGTCGACGTCACGGTCGATGGCGGGCGCACCTGGCGCGAGGCGCGGCTCGAGGAGCCCGTGCTCGACAAGTGCCTGACCCGCTTCCGATTGCCCTGGGTCTGGGACGGCACGCCGGCCACGATCGCCAGCCGCACGGTCGATTCGACCGGCTATGTGCAGCCCAGCGTGGAGGAGATCAAGAAGGTGCGCGCGATCGTCGGCTTCGTTCAGCACCACAACGGGATTTTTCCGTGGTCCATCGACGCCTCCGGGGAGGTGAAAAATGCAATCGCCTGACTTCGTTTCGATGGCGGCCGTGGCCGCGATCTCGCTCGCCCTGGCGGGCTGCACGGTCCCCAGGGCGTCCACCGAACCGGCGGCTCCCAGCGCCGGCACTGACCGGGGCCAGCCCATCGCCGAGGCCGATCTCGCGGTCTGGAACATCGACGTGCGCGGGCCCGATGGGCAAGGACTGCCCGCAGGCAGCGGCACCGTTGCAGCCGGCAAGGCGGTCTATGACGCGCAGTGCGCCGCCTGCCACGGCGCAGCCGCATCCGGCGGCCCGGTGTTCGGCCCCATGGTCGGTGGCATCGGCTCGTTCAAGACCGACAAGCGCGTGCTCACGCCGGGCAGCATGTACCCGTACGCGCCGGCCCTGTTCGACTACGTGCGCCGGGCCATGCCGATGAACGCTCCGCAGTCGATGACCAACGACGAGGTCTATGCGGTGAGCGGGTACCTGCTGCACCTCAACGGCCTGGTCCCCGCCGACGCGGTGATGACGGCCGCCACGCTCGCCGCAGTGCAGATGCCCAACCGCGACGGTTTCATCTTCGATGACCGCCCGGACACGAAAGCCGTGCGCTGCATGAGCGGCTGCACGCCCATCTCGGGCAGCCGCTAGACGCGTGGCCGAGCGAGGCCCGGCCACCGGTTTCCCGATGCGCCGGCCGTCTGAGCGGCCGGCGCAGCGCAAGAGGGTGAAAAACATGACCCCAGCCAATGAAGCTTCAGGCGAGTACTGGATCGACGTCAACACCGTCACCGACCCGGAGCGTGACTGCTACGTCGCCAAGGTCGTCGTCACGCACCTGCCGGAGATGCGCGAGATCTTCCGCGGCGAGTTTCCCGCGAGCGGGCTGCCCAGAGCCCGGCGCAAGGACGTGCTGGCGGCGGCGCTGGCCAGCGGCCAGCATGCGGTGCGCATGGAGCAGTGCCGGTTGATTCGCCGTTGAGGTTTCCGGCTCGTGAGCCGGCCGCAAACTCGACGTCTGCAAAGGCCTCATGCACCGCTGGCGAACAGCAGCCAACCGGCCGCTCCCGCCGCGACGATCACGACCACGACATTGAGCTTGTTTTTCCAGGCATAGAGGAAGGCCAAGGCCGCAGCGAAGATCAGCACGCCGACGGCCAAGGACGGCACCCGCTCCGCCGTGACT
>NZ_JACDCU010000559.1 GCF_013817365.1 Methylibium sp.
TGTCCGGCAGCGCTGGCAACCTGTTCCATGGCCAGATCGACTTCCGGCTCGCCGGGATCCTGACCGTGTTCGAGATCATCGGCGTGTGCCTTGGCGTCTACCTGGCGCATGCCGTCGATGCGCGGTCCTTGCGCCGAGGCGTGGGGGTGCTTTGCGTCGCGGTGGGCGCAGGACTCCTGATCCGGGCCCTGTGAATCGCCGGTGCGTTGCCGGCTCGCGTGAGCGCCGCCGACGCCCCGCGCCGGACTCATACAAAATTGCGTGCGATCAGCTAAGAATGCCGAGATCGATCGGGCCCTGCAACGGTCGGCAATCGGTCCAGGCCGTGTGAGAACGCGAATGGAATGAGCATCCCTCTGGCGTAATCGAGATGGTCGCTTTCGCGTTACCGTCGCCGCACAGTGGTCACCGCTCGCGCCGACAGCGGTTTGATGGTCCGCGGGCCCGCAAGTGACGATGTGACGGCCGTAAAGGGGCTCACGCCCCTGCCAGCCGCATCGCCTTCATCGTTTCGGTGATGCCCAGCACCCGCATCACGCGCTTGAGGTTATATGCAAGCACATGCAGGCTCATCTCGGTGCTCACCCGCCCGATTGTCTTGGTCAGGAAGTGCGTCGAACCCATCCAGTGCTTGATGGTTCCGAACGGGTGCTCCACCGTTTGCCTTCGCTGGCGCATTCTCTCGGGCTCGCGATCGAGTCGTCGCTGCATCGCGTCGATGACGTCCTCGTGCTCCCACCGCCGCACACGTCGGTAGGAGAGGTTCGTGCACCGCGCCTTGATCGGGCACTGTTGGCAGTGTGACGTCCAGTAGGCGTGCGTGGTCAAGCCGGCTTCGAGGTTGGTGTAGCGGTAGATCAGGCTCTGCCCTGCAGGGCAACGGTATTCGTTCTTCTCGGGCACGTAGACGAAGTCCTGTTTGCCGAAGCGCCCCTCGGCCTTGCTATTGGATGTCAGCGGCTTGGGGACATAGGTGGTGATGCCAGCCTGCTCGCACGCCAGGATCTCCTCGCCCTTGAAGTAACCACGATCGGCTACGACCGTGAGGTCTTCAATGCCCGTGGCCACTCGTGCCTGCTCTGCCATCGTGCTCAGCTGGGCCCGGTCGTTGCCGACATTGGTGACCTCGTGCGCGACGATCAAGTGGTGTTTGTCGTCGACCGCGGTCTGCACGTTGTAGCCCACGATGCCGGTGCCACGACCACTGGTGGCCATGGAGCGCGCGTCGGGGTCGGTCAACGAGACCTGGCCATCGGGGGCATCACGCAGGCGTTGCTCCATCTCCTTCAGACCTTGCATCTGCGCCCTGAGCTTCTCGATCTTGTCCTTCAGCCTCGCAGCCTTGGGCTCGGCACCCTCGGACTGCGTGCGGTCGGCGGTGTCCATCGCCGCCAGGTAGCGCTCGATGCTTTGCTCGATCTGCTCCATGCGTCGCTTGATCTTGGCGTCGGTGAAGTTGCGATCGCGGTTGTTCACCGCTTTGAACTTGCTGCCGTCGATGGCCACGATCGACTGAGAGAACAGGTCGAGCCTGCGACACAGCACGACGAACTGGCGGCATGCGTTGCGAATCGCGCGGCCGTTGTCGCGGCGGAAGTCGGCAATGGTCTTGAAGTCCGGTGTCAGCCGCTGGGTCAACCACATGAGCTCGACATTGCGCTGGGCTTCGCGCTCCAGGCGCCGACTGGACTGGATGCGATTGAGGTAGCCGTAGATGTAGATCTTCAGCAGCACCGATGGGTGATACGCCGGTCGACCAGTGGCTGCGGGGTCAACACCTTCAAAGCCCAGACCTGCGAGATCGAGTTCGTCGACGAAGACCTCAACGACCCGGACCGGGTTGTCTTCACCAACATAGTCGTCCAGGCACTCAGGAAGCAGCGTGATCTGCGTTCGATCCTCGCCTTCGACGAATCGCTTCATGTTGTGGCCCGAAGTGACGTTGCCACAATTTAAGCGAGCGACCTCAAGCCATCAACTCGTTTTCACACAGCCTGGGTCCATTGCGGACCTTTGGCTGACAGCTATGCGAGCGCTCGGCGGGTGCAAAGCCGTGGGCGGGTGTGCGTCGGCGCGCCGGTGCGGCGGTCGGCCCTGCGGGCCGACTGCGCTGTGCTGCTCGGGCTTGCGGGCCGTCGCACAACTCGCTTCGTTCGCTGCGCTCACTGCGCTCAAACAGGCGCGACGAGTCAGTTGACGAAGCGCGCTGCGCGCGCTGCCCGCAAGCCC
>NZ_JACDCU010000201.1 GCF_013817365.1 Methylibium sp.
CGCGGGCCGCGTGTACACGTCCGGGTACACATTCGCGTTGAAGAAGTCGAAAAGCAAGGATTCATGCGGCCTGCCGTCGGCTCTCTACTTCTTGCATCGAAGTGACGCAGTTCACGCCCGCCGCGGCACGGTGCCTGCGCCGGCTGCCGCGGGCTGTAGCGCCTCAGGACGGTGCCGATAATCCGGCACCCGTCTTTCCCCACGTTGCGATGACCCACGAACAATTGCTGCATGCGATTCAGTCGCTGAACGCTGCCGATGCGTTCCGGCCGCGGCTGGATGCGGCGCAGTGGCGCAACTTCCTGCAGTACCTGACCTCGCATGAAATCCGCGGTGGCGAACTGCTGGTCAAGCAAGGCGAGCTGGACCGGACGGTCTATTTCCTCGGCGAAGGCAGCCTGCAGGTCTATGCAACAGGCGGTGCGGCGGGCACGAGTCGAAGCGCCATCCTGCGACCGGGTGCGATGTGCGGCGAGCCGGGGCTGTTTGCCGACGGCATGCGCACGGCCAACGTCGCGGCCATGACGACCAGCACGGTGTGGGCGATGCGGTTGCCTCGCTTCGAGGAGCTGTGCGCGCGCACGCCGGCGATCGCGCTGGAAATCCTGCGAGCAGCCGGCTCGGTGATGGCCTTGCGGATGCGGGCGAACATCGGGCAGATCGCCTGACCGCTCCGCGCAGGTAGCAAAGACAAGCGCCGCACAGCGGCCCCCGGTCTTCGGCGGTGGCGAACGGGCGCCAGTCCTAAGCGTTCGCTCGTTGTCAGTGGCCCTCGAAGCTCACCAGCGTGAACAGCTGCAAACCCGATGCGCGCAGCTTGGCCGCGCCGCCGAGCTCCGGCAGATCGACGATCGCCGCGCCCTCGATCACCACGGCGCCCAGCCGCTCGAGCAGGCGCTTGCCGGCCATCATGGTGCCGCCGGTGGCGATCAGGTCGTCGATCAGCAGCACGCGGTCCCCGGGCTGCACGGCGTCGGTGTGCATCTCCACGGTGGCCGAGCCGTACTCCAGCTCGTAGCTTTCCGCCACGGTGGCGTAGGGCAGCTTGCCCTTCTTGCGGATCGGGATGAAGCCGATGTTCAGCTCGTAGGCGAGCACCGAGCCGATGATGAAGCCGCGCGCATCCAGGCCGGCCACCGCGCCCGGCCGCTGGTCGAAATAGCGGTGCACGAACTGGTCGATCAGCACGCGAAAGACCTTCGGGTTCTGGAGCAGCGGCGTGATGTCGCGGAACTGCACGCCGGGCGTAGGCCAGTCGGGCACGGTGCGGATCGTCTGGCGGATCAGGGCGCGGTCGTCCATGGCGGCAAGGGCGCGGCGCGCCGGTCAAGCGAGGGCCGCATTATCGGCAGGTGTCGCGACGCGGGGCTCAGGCAGGCGCGAACGGGCCGATGGTCTGCGGCGCGCCGTTGGCGCCGGCCCGCAGCACGAGGCCTTCGCCCGAGGCGGCGGCGCCGCCAGCGAGGGCACTGAGCGTGAACTGGTGACTGACCCAGACTTCGAAGCCGCCCGGGCGCAAGCCGGCCAGGGCACGGCGCAGTTGCGCCACCTGCGCTTCGCGGTCCTCGGTCATGCGCGGCGAGCCGAGCGCGGGCCAGGCCTGCACCGTCTCGCCGAAGGCCAGCCGGGCGGTGTCGAGACAGCGGCACCAGGGGCTGGAGCGCACCGCCGCCGGCTGCAGCCGGCGTTCGCGGAACCATGCGCCGATGCGGCGCGCCTGGGTGCGTCCGGCGTCGTCGAGGTTGCGCTGCGTGCTGCATTCGCCGAGCCGGAACTCCGGCGGATCGAAGGTGCCGGGCGCCAGGGCATGGCGCAGCATGACCACCACGCCGCCCTGGCGCAGGGCTTCGATCACCCCCGGAGCCGGCTCGGCCGCACGCAGCGTCGCCGGCACGGCGAAGGCGCAGCCTAGCGCCGCTGCCGCACGCAGCATCGCCCGGCGATCGTCCGCCGCAGGGCAGTCGGTTCTCCCGGCATCCTTGCGGCTCATGGTCTACCCCGGCCGCCGCAACGGCTGGCGCTTCAGGCGGCGCAGGCCGAGCATCGACTCACGCCAGCGGCTTGAACGCATAGCCGTTGCCCGCTGCCTCGATGCGGCCGAAGGCCGGAAAGGGGAAGTGAAAGCCGCCTGCCACTGCGCGGCTGGCCACCAGCTTGGCGAAGACTTCGCGCCGCACGCGGCGCGCCGCCGCAGCGTCCATGTCGAAGCTCACCGCCCAGTCGGGGTTGCGTGCGAAAAGCTCCGGTACGTTCGTCAGGTCGGCGAGGTAGAGAAAGCTTTGCGGGCCGCGGCCCGCTTCGAACAGCGTGTGGCCGGGCGTTTGGCCGGGCGTGTGGCCGGGCGTGTGGCCGTAGGCCGGCACCGAGCGCAGGCCGGGCAGCAGTTCGGTGCCGGGCTCGAACCGCTGCAGCATCGCTTCGGGCATGCCGCCGAACACGCGCCGCGCATTGGCGAACAGCCCCTTGGAGCACTCGTCGGTGGCGGCGCGGGCCTTGCCGTCGTCCATCCAGAACGCGTACTCCGGCGCCGGCACCAGGACCCGCGCCTTGGGAAAGACGAAGTCGCCGGCCTTGTTGCGCAGGCCGTGGATGTGGTCACCGTGGAAGTGGGAGATCACCACCGTGTCGATGTCGCCAGGCCGCCGTACTCGCCGAGGCCGGCGTCGAACAGCAGCTTGCGGCCGCCGAAGACGAGCACGAAAGGCGTGTAGGGTACGTCGATGTAGTCGGTCGGCAGGCCCTGCGCGGCGAGCAGGGCCCGCACCTCGGCCGGGGGCGCGTTGGTGACGAACTGCTCGGTGAGGGGCCGTCGCGAAACGCCGTCGCTCAGTGCAATGACCTCGATGTCGCCCAGCTTCTCGCGCCGATAGCCCGGCGAGGGGATCGGCGGGACGGCCGAAGGCCGGGCCGTTCTGGGCCCATGCCGGAAAGCCTGGAATCGCGGCGCCCAGGCCGGCCTTGAGCAGCGTGCGGCGGTCGAGCATGCGGACCTCTCTGATTGGCGTAAGCGTGGATCATCGATCCGCAGCCGATGGCTGCGTGACGCCGCTTTGCAAAGCGCAGCGCTGCGGCGGGTCTTTGTCGGAGTCGTGCGGCGGGTGGCGATCTCCCGCAATCACCCGCGCGGGCCCTCCCGTGGCGTCAACGGTTCTAACCCTCGAGCAACCGTGCCTCGGCCAGCGCCAGCGCCTCGGGCCGGCCGGCCAGCACCAGCGTGTCGCCGACGGCGAGCCGGATGTCGTCGGTCGGCCGCACAACCGCGCCGCCCGCCCGGCGCAGCGACACCACCTGCACGGCCAGCGCGCCGAGCGCCTGCTGGCCGAGGGAGCCACCCAGGCCGGCGGCGCTTTCCGACAAGGTGACGCTTTGCAGCCGAGCCTGTTGGAGCTCCTCGGCGGTGTCGTCGTCGGCGCCGTGGAAATAGCCGCGCAGCAGGCCGTAGCGGGCGTCGCGCTGCTCCTGCACGACGCGGATCACGCGGCGCATCGGCACGCCGACCAGGGCCAGCACGTGCGAGGCCATCATCAGCGAGCCTTCGATTGCCTCGGGCACCACCTCGGTGGCGCCGGCCGCCTGCAGCGCTTCGAGATCGCTGTCGTCGAGCGTGCGCACGATCACGGGCACGGTGGGCGCGTGCTCGCGCGCCAGCCGCAGGATCTTCAGCGCAGACGGCGTGTCGTGGTAGCTCACCACCACCGCGTTGGCGCGCGCCAGGCCGGCGGCCATGAGGCTTTGCAGCCGTGCGGCGTCGCCGTACACGACGCTCTGGCCGGCGGCTGCGGCCTGGCGCACGCGGTCCGGGTCCAGGTCGAGCGCCATGTAGGGAATGTGCTCGGCCTCCAGCAGCCGCGCCAGGTTCTGGCCGCTGCGTCCGTAGCCGCAGATGATGACGTGCGCCTCGGAATTTATCGCGCGCTTGGCGATCGTGGTCATGGCCACGGACTGCAGCAGCCAGTCGCTTGCCGCCAGGCGCATGACGATGCGGTTGCTGTTCATGATCAGGAAGGGCGTGGCCAGCATCGACAGCACCATCGACGCCAGCACCGGGTTCTCCAGCTGCGCCGGCAGCAGGGCGTTCTGCGAGGCCAGCACGAGCAGCACGAAGCCGAACTCGCCGGCCTGGGCCAGGTACAGGCCGGTGCGCAGCGCCACCCCTGCCGGCGCGCCGAACACGCGGGCCAGCACGGTGACGAGGCCGAACTTGAACAGCACCGGCAGGGTCGTCAGCAGCAGCACCAGCGGCCACTGTTCGGCTACGGCACGCCAGTCGAGCTTCATGCCGATGGTGATGAAGAACAGGCCCAGCAGCACGTCGTGGAAGGGCCGGATGTCGGTCTCGACCTGGTGCTTGTATTCCGTCTCGGCGATCAGCATGCCGGCCACGAAGGCGCCGAGCGCGAGCGAGAGTCCCGCATGCTCGGTGAGCCAGGCCAGGCCGAGCGTGACCAGCAGCAGGTTGAGCATGAACAGCTCGTCGCTGCGCCGGCGCGCCACCAGCGTGAGCCACCAACGCATCACGCGCTGGCCACCGACCAGCAGCACGGTGAGCAGCGCGGCGGCCTTGAGCGCGGCGAACAGCAGCGCGCGCGTCATGTCGTCGCCATCGGCGTTCTGACCCAGCGCCGGGATCAGCACCAGGAACGGCACGACGGCCAAGTCCTGGAACAGCAGCACGCCCATGACGCGCTTGCCGTGCGGCGTCTCGAGTTCGAGCCGCTCGGCCATCAGCTTGACGAGGATGGCGGTGCTGCTCATCGCTAGCGCAGCACCGAGCGCGACGGCACTCTGCCAGGCCAGCCCGCCCGAGCGGCCGGCGAGCGCCAGGCCCCAGACCAGCAGCGCATTTCCGCCGATCGCCGCAACCATGGTCAGCGCCACCTGCGACAGACCCAGGCCGAACACCAGCGTGCGCATGCTGCGCAGCTTGGGCAGGTTGAACTCCAGGCCGATCACGAACATGAGAAACACCACGCCGAACTCGGCCAGGTACTCGACGTTGGCCGAGTCCTCGGCGAGCGCCAGCGCGTTGGGGCCGATCAGCACGCCGACCGCCAGATAGCCCAGCATGGGCGGCAGCTTCAGCGAGCGGCACAGCACCACGCCGAGCACCGCGGCGATCAGGTACAGCAGAACGACTTCGAGCGTGGTGGCCATGGGCGAGAGACAAAGGTGAGCAGGTCATGCCCGTGCAGGCCCCGCCTAGAATCGTTCGATGCTACTCAAGGCTTCGTGGCGCGAGCCCCGGGGCGCACCCTGTGAGCGACACCCCCCTTGTTTCATCCGCCGAGCGCAGCGTCGCGATGGGCGCGCAGGCGCTGGCCATCGAAGCACAAGCCTTGGTCGCGCTCGAGCAGCGCATCAAGGGGCCGATGGCACCGGCTTTCGCCCGGGTCGTCACGCTGGTGCTGGGCTGCCAGGGCCGCGTGGTGGTGATGGGCATGGGCAAGAGCGGCCATGTCGGGCGCAAGATCGCCGCCACGCTGGCCTCCACCGGCACGCCGGCGATGTTCGTCCACCCGGCCGAGGCCAGCCACGGGGACCTCGGCATGGTCACGCCGCAAGATGTGGTGCTGGCTATTTCCAATTCGGGCGAGAGCGAGGAGCTGAGCGCCATCCTGCCGGTGCTCAAGCGCCTGGGCGTCAGCGTGGTGGCGATCACCGGCCGTGCCGAGTCCGGCCTGGCGCTTCATGCCGAGGCGGTGCTCGACAGTTCGGTCGCGCTCGAGGCGTGCCCGCTGAACCTGGCGCCGACGGCCAGCACCACCGCGCAGATGGCGCTCGGCGATGCGCTGGCGGTGGCGCTGCTGGATGCGCGCGGCTTCAAGGAGGCCGATTTCGCGCGCTCGCACCCGGGCGGCGCGCTGGGCCGCAAGCTGCTCACCCACGTGCGCGACGTCATGCGCTCCGGCCGTGCGGTGCCTCGAGTGGCGCCTGACACGGCCTTCACTGATCTGATGCGCGAAATGAGCGGCAAGGGCTTGGGTGCGACCGCGGTGGCCGACGATGACGGCCGGGTGCTCGGCATCTTCACCGACGGCGATCTGCGCCGCCTGGTCGAAAACGGCAGCGACCTGCGTGCGCTGCGGGCCGCCGACGTCATGCATGCGAATCCGCGCACCGTGCGCGACGATGCGCTGGCGGTCGATGCGGCCGACATGATGGAGGCGTTTCGCATCACCAGCGTGCTGGTCGTCGACGGCGAGGGCGCCCTGATCGGCGCGCTCAACATCAACGATCTGCTGCGCGCGAAGGTGATCTGATGAACGCAGCGAGCCCGACGGCGAGCGCTCCGCAAGGCGACGTGTTGCGGCCGGTGCGCGCGACGCTCGCGTTCGCGCCGGAACTCCTGCTCCGGGCGCAGGGCATGCGCGCGGCGATCTTCGATGTCGACGGCGTGCTGACCGACGGGCGCGTTTATATCGGCGAGCACGGCGAGACGGTCAAGGCCTTCAGCACGCTCGATGGGCATGGGCTCAAGCTGCTGGCGCTGGCGGGCATTGCGCCGTTGATCATCACCGGGCGCGACTCGCTCGCGGTGCGCCGGCGTGTCGCCGACCTGGGGCTGGCTCACGCTGTCTACGGCGTCCACGACAAGCTCACGGCAGCCTGCGCGCTGCTCGCCACGCTCGGCCTGGCCTGGCCGCAGGTCGCGGTGATCGGCGACGATTGGCCCGACCTGCCGCTGCTCGCGCGCGCCGGCTTCGCAGGCGCGCCGGCCAATGCCCATGCCGAGGTGAGCGCCATCGCCGACCATGTCACCGCCGCGCGGGGCGGTCACGGCGCGGCGCGCGAGTTTTGCGATCTGCTGTTGGTGGCCAGCGGCCGCTACGCCGCGTTGCTGCACAGTCACCTCGAAACACTCGACCACAGCGGCGCGCCATTGAGTCCAACCTTCGAGCGCGAACCTTCCGCCCGGCGGGACAGCACGAAGCGCAAGGGCGCCGCATGACCGAGCGTGGCGACATGGCCGAAGCGCCGTTCAGCGAATTGGCGCCGCTGGCGCCGCTCACCGGTCCACGCGTTCACCGCGGTGGGCCGCTCGGAGCGCGCTTGTGGGAGCGGCTGCTGAGCTACCTGCCGGTGCTGCTGATGGGGCTGTTGGCGGCGCTGACTTGGTGGTTGGTGAAGAACACGCCGCAGCCCGGTGACGCCGGCAGCTCTCAGCCGC
>NZ_JACDCU010000012.1 GCF_013817365.1 Methylibium sp.
CTGGAAGAGCTCCTGCCCGACGCCGATGACATGGTGATCGACGAGTCGATCGTGATGGACCTGTCGGGCCACGAAAGCTCCGAACTCCAGATCGTCACTGACGGCGGCTCGATGCCCACGCCGGCCATGATTGCCTGGGCCCGCGAGCTTCAGGTCGGTGGCTGGTACATGCTCGAGCACCGAGGCAGCATCGAAGCCGTGCAACTGGCTTGGCAGGGGATGCGCAAGCAGCTGAGCCTGTTCGTCTCGCAGCAGGGCCGCGGCACGCTGTTCCAGCAGCACCGGCTCGCGTCCTTCCTGCAGGCCGGTCTTCTGGTGCCGGCGCAGGACGAGGCGCTGACTGTGCGGGCTACGCGCACTGCGCTGGCCAAACTCGACGCCGATCCGGCTCGGCTTCTGAACTGAGTCGAGCTTTCGGAAAATGCAAAGCCGCCGAAAGGCGGCTTCTTTCCGGCAAGGAAGCGTGCAGCTCAGTGGATCAGCCGATCCTCCGTCTCGACGAAGAGCTCGTCGAGGATGAGGGCGTCAGGCTCTTCACCCAGGCTCCAGAACACCATCAGGACGATGATCTTCAGGTCTTCGAGCGGAAGCGGGCTGACCGCGATGTCCATGGCGCGGTCGATCACCATTTCGCGCATCGGCGCGCGCAGCACGCCGGCGGACTCCAGGAAGCTGACGAAACCGATCGATTCCGCGCCCAGGCGATCCTGCTCGGCGGGCGAATAAACACGCATGCCTCGAGTGCTTTGCTCGCCGCTGTGCGACTCGGCGGCCGTCGCCAACCCGGCCAGCCAAGTCAGCGCGTCCTCGATTTCTTCGTTCTCGAAACCTACGGCCGACAACTTGCGCGACAACTGACGGTGGTCGGGGCAAGCGTCTGGCCGCCAATAGTTTTCGTAGAGGTACACGAGCACATCAAACATGAAATTAGGGTACCACGGGATCTTGCCTCGACCGATCGAGTGGCACTGCGGCCGTGCCGTTCGACAAGCCTTGCTTCGGGGGGATCAGGCGCGAATCAGGCGCTGAAAAAGTTGACCCGGCAGCCGAGACACCTCACCGGCCAACTCGAGTTCCAGCAAGTGAGCGCTCAGTTGCGCAGGTGAGCAGCCGGTGCGTGCGGCAAGGGCGTCCAGCGTCACCGGATCGTGGCCCAGCGCGGTCAGCACCGGATCGCCGCCCGAGTCGGGAAACGCCACCGCCGAGGCTGGCGGCCTAGGGGGTGCATCGAGCCGCAGTTCGACCAGGACATCGGCCGCCGCTTCGACCAGCTTGGCGCCCTGCTTGATCAGCGCATGGCAGCCCCGTGATTGCGGCGCATGGATGGAGCCCGGAATGGCAAAGACTTCCCGACCGGCATCGAGGGCCAGCCTCGCGGTGATCAGCGAGCCCGATTGCAGCGCGGCTTCGACTACCAGGGTGCCGCGAGCCAGCCCGGCAATGAGACGATTGCGGCGCGGGAAATTGGCCGCCACCGGCGGGGTGCCGAGCGAGTATTCGCTGAGCACCAGTCCGGCGCTTGAGATGCGGTGCGCGAGAGCGAAGTGGCGCTTCGGGTAGACCCGGTCGAGACCCGTGCCGACCACCGCGATGGTGGAGCCGGGCCCCTGCAGTGCGCCCTCGTGCGCCGCGCCATCGATGCCCAGCGCCAATCCGGAGACCACCGTCAGCCCGGTGCCGCTGAACGCAGCGGCGAAGGCACGCGCGTTCTCCAGACCTTGCGCCGATGGATTGCGGCTGCCGACCACGGCCACTGCCGGAGCGAAAAGCAGTTCGGTGCGGCCCATCGCATACAGAAGCAGCGGCGGATCCGCGGTTTCGAGCAACAGGGCCGGATAGTGCGCGTCGCCGAGCATCACCACCTGCCGCGGCGCCGCGTCCTCGCCGGCTAGCAGCCACTGCCACGTGGACTCGATCAGCGTTTCCAGCGTAGCGGCCGGAGCGCTCAGCGCTTGGGTCTGAGCGGGCCCAAGCAGTTCGTGCCAGGCGCGCTGCGGCGCATCGAACAACGCCTGCGGCGAACCAAAGGCGGCGAGCAGCCGGCGTGCGGTCTCAAGGCCGATTCCTGGTGTTTCGTTCAGCCGCAGCCAAGCCGCGAGTTCGTCGCGATCGAGCATGGCGCTCGGGCCGGTGAGCAGGCGCTGGCGGCGGCTCAGGGCTGGGTGAAGCGGTCACCGCGCGTGACCGGATCCTTCACATCGAGGATGAGCGCATAAGACATGCGGTTGAAGACGCGAAACACGAACAGCGTGCCGTGCTTCTCGTCGGGCAAGCGCAGCGCCTGTGCCGGGCCGTCCTGGGTGGTGTCGCGCACGAGCTCGCCGGCACGCCACAGGGCCAGCACGTGGCCGCGCTCCAAGCCGTCCTGGGCGCCCTTGTTGAGCGACACGATCTGGTTCTGGCCGGCGTTGAGCGCCTCGCCGTACACCGACACGATGTGTCCGCCGATCGGCGCCGAAGGTGCGTGCGGCACGTACGGCTCGTAGTTGCGCGGCTGCGCCGGCGCCAGCCGGTTGCTCACATTGGCTTCCAGCTTGGCCGAGGTGATGCGGAACGTGGCCGGCACGATCTCGCCCCGGTCGTTCACGGCGCCTTCGCGTTCGTACTCGGCGGTAGCGACATAGGTGCCTTCCCAACCGAGGAGCTCCTTCGTGACGGGATCGCGCAGAGGCCTGGGCTGCTGGAACACGCGCCATTCACGCACGCCGTTCAGATCGCCTCGCACATAGGCAGCGTCGCCCTTGCCGAGCAGCACGCGGCCCTCTTGGGCAGCGACGATGCGCGGCGCGCGATCCAGCGCGTCGGTCTCGAAGATGACCGCTTCGTTGAGAAAGCCTTCGATGAATTTCAGGGGCACGGCAGCGATCGGTCCGCCCGAAGGGCCTGCGTCTCGGATCTGCGGCGATAGCCGGCCGGGGCCGCCGGGGCCGCCCGGTCCACCGGCGACGCGCAACCGGGCGCGATCGCCGTCGCGCTCGAGCAGCAGCATCTGGCCCGGATAGATCAGGTGCGGATTGCGGATTTGCTCGAGGTTCATACCCCACAGCTCCGGCCAACGCCACGGCCGCTTGAGAAACAGGGCCGAGATGTCCCACAGGGTGTCGCCGCGCTTGACCGTGTAGCTGTCGGGCGCATTGGGCGCCAGTTCCGAGAGCGCCACGCCCGCTTGAGCGACCTGCTGGGCGGTGCTGCGCTGCTCGGCTGTGATCGGAAAATTGGGTTCGGCGGCCATCGCCGAGGAAAGCGGGGCAGCGGCGGCCAAGGCCGCCAGCAAAGCCAACGCAGGGCGGCCCGGGTGGGGGCGCGAAGGCCGGCATGCAGCGGGGGCAGTTCGTATCATTGACGCTCTCTCCGGCGCCGCCGGTTCCAACCCACCCGGCGTCCTGTGGTTTTATCGAAGGCTTTCCCGAGCCGTTGCGGTTCGGCGAAAATCCTCACTTGGTTTAGAAGATTCTGCCCATAAAGCCTTGATGCCGCAACGAAACCTGCCTACCGAGGAGCACGCGTGGCGGTAGCCCTTCACGGCGCTTCGTTGCATGTGATCCACAGTGAGCGCCGCTCACCCGAGTGTTCTTGCGTGTGCTGCTGAACCCCTGCCGACCATGGCCCTTCTCGACATCCTCTGTTATCCCGATCCCCGCCTGCACACCGTCGCCAAGCCGGTGGCAAGCGTGGACGAGTGCATCCGCCGCCTCGCGGACGACATGCTCGAGACGATGTACGAGGCGCAGGGACTCGGCCTGGCGGCCACGCAGGTCGACGTGCACGAGCGGCTCATCGTGATGGACACGTCAGACACCCGCGACGAGCCGCGCGTGCTCGTCAACCCCGAGTTGATCGCGGTCAGCGAGGAGATGATCGTGGCGGACGAAGGCTGCCTGTCCGTACCGCAGATTTATGACAAGGTGCCGCGCCATGCCCGGGTGACCGTGCGTGCACTCGGCCGCGACGGCCGGCCCTACGAGTTCGATGCCGAAGGCTTGCTGGCGGTTTGCGTTCAGCACGAAATGGATCACCTCCTCGGCAAGGTGTTCGTCGAGTACCTTTCGCCGCTCAAGCGCAACCGCATCAAGAGCAAAATGCTCAAGAAGGCGAAGGTCGAGGCGTGAGGCCTCGCCTGCGCAGCCAGGCGCGGCAGCCGTTGCGAAGCAAGGTACCCGCGAGCAGAAACGTGGCTGTGAGCGCGGATTTGAGGCCTCGCCTGCGCTGCCGAAGCGGCTGTTGGCGATGAGGCTGGCGTTTGCCGGGACGCCCGAGTTTGCGCGGGTTGCACTCGACCGGCTGCTTGACGCCGGCTTCGACCTTGCCCTTGTGCTGAGCCAGCCCGACCGCCCGTCCGGCCGCGGCATGAAATTGCAGCCTTCGCCGGTCAAGGCGCTGGCTCTGGAACGCGGGCTGAGCGTGCTGCAGCCGCAGGGCTTGCGACTGGACGGCCGCTTTTCGCAAGACGCCGCCGCCGCGCGAGCTGCGCTGCAGGCCGCCCGCATTGACGCGGTGGTGGTCGCTGCCTACGGGCTGATCCTGCCGGACTGGCTGCTCGAACTCCCGCCGCTGGGCTGCCTGAACATTCATGCTTCGCTGCTGCCGCGCTGGCGGGGCGCCGCGCCGATTCATCGTGCCATCGAGGCCGGCGACACGGCGACCGGCGTCACCATCATGCAGATGGACAGCGGCCTGGATACCGGCGACATGCTGCTCGCCGAGTCCGAGCCGATCGCCGCGTCGGACAGCACCGCCAGCTTGCACGACCGCCTGGCGGCGCTCGGTGGGCGGATGATCGTCGAGGCGCTCGGGGTGGCGGCCCGTGGCGGGCTGGTTCGCACGCCGCAGCCGCGGCAGGGCGTGAGCTACGCGCACAAGATCGGCAAGGCCGAGGCGCCGATCGACTGGACACAGCCGGCGGCAGTCATCGAACGGCGGCTGCGCGCCTTCGATCCTTTTCCCGGCGCGAGCTTCGGGCTGGACGGCGAAACGGTGAAACTGTGGCGCGCGCTTCCCAACGGGGGCAGCGGCGCTCCCGGCACGGTGTTGGAGGCCGATGAGCGTTTGGTGGTGGCCTGCGGCGACGCAGCGCTGACGCTGCAGCAACTGCAGCGCCCCGGTGGCCGGCGCGTGAGCGCGTACGAGTTCATGGCCGCCAGGCCGGCACTGCGGCCGGGGCTGCGACTCGCCGCCGAGCGCGGCATTGGGCATTGAACTTGAGTCGCAAGCCCGCATCTACTCGCATGCGCCCGAGTGGGCGTGACGAGGACAAAAGGACATGTTGAACCTGATCAAGACCGGCGTGTTGATGGCCGCCATCACGGCGCTGTTCATGGCGATCGGCTCGGTGCTGGGTGGCCAGCAGGGCATGGTGATCGCCTTGCTCATCGCGCTCGGCATGAACTTCTTCAGCTACTGGTTCAGCGACAAGCTGATCCTGAAGATGTACAACGCACAGGAGGTCGACGAAACCTCGGCGCCTCAGTTCTACGGCATGGTGCGCGAGCTGGCCCAGCGCGCGCAGCTGCCGATGCCGCGCGTCTACCTGATCCAGGAGAACGCGCCCAACGCCTTCGCCACCGGCCGCAACCCCGACAACGCCGCCGTGGCCGCCACCACCGGCATCCTGCGCGTGCTCTCCGAGCGCGAGCTGCGCGGCGTGATGGCGCACGAGCTGGCGCACGTGAAGCACCGCGACATCCTCATCTCCACGATCAGCGCGACCATGGCTGGTGCAATCTCGATGCTCGCCAACTTCGCGATGTTCTTCGGCGGCCGCGGCGGCGATGGCCGGCCGGCCAACCCGATCGCCAGCATTGCGGTGATGCTGCTCGCGCCGCTGGCGGCCAGCCTGATCCAGATGGCGATCAGCCGAGCCCGCGAGTTCGAGGCCGACCGCGGCGGCGCGGAGATCTCGGGCGAGCCGCAGGCTCTGGCGAGCGCGCTGCAGAAAATCCACCGTTATGCACAAGGCGGCATTCCCATGGAAGCGGCGGAGCGCAACCCCGCCACGGCGCAGATGATGATCATGAATCCGCTTTCCGGCGGCGGGCTGCGCGGCTTGTTCAGCACCCACCCGTCTACCGAGGAGCGCGTCGAACGGCTGATGGCGATGGCGGCCCAGGGGGTTCGCGCCTGAAAAAGCACGGCACCGGTCGAACGACCGGGCTGCGCCACGCCCCGCCTTTGCGGGGCGTTTTCATGAACGCCCTCAAGTCCAGCGCGGGGGCACCGATAAGCCAGCGAAGCCTCATCGATTGCCATGCGTCCCGCCCTCTCCGCTCTCACCTTGTGCGCCGCCGCGCTGCTGGCCGGCTGTGAGCTCTTCGACATCGATTCGAGCGAGAAAATCGCGGCCCTGCGCGCAGCCGACGGTCAGGCGGTCGGGAGCGCCTGCCGCCATGCCGGCCGTGCCATCGAGGATTGCTACTTACTGAACCCGAAGGCTCAACGCCCCGCGGTGTTCGCCGGCTGGCGTGAGATGGACGAATACATGCGCGACAACAAGCTGGAAACGGTGCCCCCGGTTCTGGCTCGGCCCGTCGGTGCCCTGCCTGAAACCGACGGGCCCACCACCGCAGTCGAAGCGCCGGCCAAGGCGCTGGAGACGGTAGAACGCGCAAAAGGCAAGCCGGCGGCATCCTGAAGCCGTGGCGCGGCGCTCGGGCTGCCGCGCACAAGCCACGGCCGCTACCGGCCGGTGGGACAATCCAGAAGATGTCTTTGGACCGCCTACGCGTCACTCTGGCCCATCCCGCCTACCTCACCGGTCTGCGTGAGATGTCAGGGCTGGCGCTGGGAATCGCCGCCTGGGGGCTGGTGACCGGTGTGGCCATGGTCCAGGCCGGCCTGTCGGTGCCGCTCGCGCTGTCATGACCTTTACCGTTTTCGCCGGCAGCGCACAGCTTGCTGTCCTGCCGCTCATGGCGGTGGGCGCGCCGGTCTGGGTGATCTGGGCCACTGCGTTCTGCGTGAACCTGCGTTTCGTGATCTTCAGCGCGCAGTGGCGGCCGTTCTTCATGCGTTTCCCGCTGAAAACGAGGCTGGCGCTGGGCTATTATTCGGGCGACATCATCTACGTGCTGTTCATGAAGCGCTACGCCGAGCCGCCGGCCAAGGGCGAGGCGCCGGACGGCCAGATCGAATACTTCTGGGGCACGATGACGGCCAACTACATCGCCTGGCAGGTGCCTTCGGTGATCGGCATCGTGCTGGCCGACGTGGTTCCCACGCACTGGGGGCTGGGCTTCGCCGGCACGCTGGCACTGCTCGGCCTGGCCTATTCGCTGGTCTCGGACCGCGCCACCCTGCTCGCGGCGGTGGTGGCCGGCGCGGCGGCCGTTGCTGCTTTTGCATTGCCCTTCAAACTCAACATCGTCGTCGCGATCGCCGCGGCGATCTGCCTGGGTCTGTTGCTCGACGGCGGCGGTGATGCTGGTCGGCGGGTGCGCGCCTGGCTCGAAGGCCCGGCGCCGCGCCGCGGGAACGACGGCAAATGCCGAGTGGGGAGTGCTGCATGAACATGAGTACTCCAGAGCTCTTGCTCACTTTCGCCGGGTTGACGGTGATCACCGTGGTGGCGCGCTGCTTCTTCTTTTTGTCCGAACGCGAACTGGTGCTGCCCGACTGGGCCAAGCGCGGCTTGCGCTACGCGCCGCTGGCCGCACTGGCGGCGGTGGTGGCGCCCGAGTTGGTGATGAACCAGGGCGGCTTGATGACCGAACCCTGGCGGGACGCACGCATCTACGCGGCAGTTGCTGCCACGCTTTACTTCTTCTGGCGCCGCGGCATTCTGGGCACCATCCTGACCGGCATGGCGGTGTTGCTGCCGCTGCGCCTGGGCCTGGGTTGGTGAGGAACAGGCCCGCCAGCGTTTGCGCGGCGCCGCGTTGGCACACATCACAACCGATTCGAGGAGATCCCCGTTGAACGTCCTGCGCTTTTCAGACTTGGTGCAACAAGGCCGCATCGAAGGCCGGCGCGTCTTCATCCGCGCTGACCTGAACGTGCCGCAGGACGACGCGGGCAACATCACGGAAGACACGCGGATTCGCGCCTCGATCCCCTGCATCGAGATGGCGCTGGCCGCCGGCGCGGCGGTGATGGTCACTTCGCACCTCGGTCGGCCCACCGAAGGCGAGTTCAAGCCGGAGGACTCGCTCGCGCCGGTGGCGCAGCGCCTGGGCGAACTGCTCGGCCGCGAGGTGCCGCTCAGGCGCGATTGGACCGAGGGCGTCGACGTCGCGCCGGGGGAGTTGGTCCTGCTCGAAAACTGCCGGCTCAACAAGGGCGAGAAGAAGAACGACGAAGCCCTGGCCCGCCGGATGGCGGCCTTGTGCGACGTGTTCGTGCACGATGCCTTCGGCACCGCGCATCGTGCCGAGGCCTCCACCTACGGCATCGCGCAGTTCGCGCCGGTGGCTTGCGCCGGCCCGCTGCTGGCTGCCGAAATCGACGCCATCACGAAAGCGCTGCAGAACCCGAAGCGCCCGCTGGTGGCCATCGTTGCCGGCTCCAAGGTCAGCAGCAAGCTCAGCATCCTCAAGAGCCTGGCCGCGAATGTCGATCAGCTCATCGTCGGTGGCGGCATCGCCAACACCTTCATGCTGGCAGCCGGCCTTCCGATCGGCAAGTCGCTCGCCGAGCCGGACCTCGCTGATGAAGCGAAGGCCATCATCGACATGATGCAAGGGCGTGGTGCGGCCGTGCCGATCCCAGGCGATGCGGTGGTGGCCAAGGCGTTTTCCTCCACCGCGCCGGCCCGCACCGTCGCCGCCACCGACGTGCAGGTCGACGACCTCATCCTCGACATCGGCCCGCGCACCGCGACGGAGCTGGCCGCGATCATCGCGAAGGCCGGCACGGTGGTCTGGAACGGTCCGATGGGCGTGTTCGAGTACGACGCGTTCGCCGGCGGTACGCGCGCCCTGGCCGAAGCCATCGCGCGCTCCGACGCTTTCAGCATCGCCGGCGGCGGCGACACGCTCGCGGCCATCGCCAAGTACGGCATCGAGGCCGACATCGGCTACATCTCCACCGGCGGCGGCGCCTTCCTCGAGGTGCTCGAGGGCAAGACCTTACCGGCCTTCGACATCCTGCAGCGGCGCGCCGCGGCCTGACGCTTCCCTCGACCCCCGGGCGCCCCAGCGCGCCACGCGGCCTCTTTCCGCCAACGCACAACGCCACCGAAACCGCCATGTCACTTTCCCTGAATGCTTCGCGCGCCACCAAGATCGTCGCCACGCTCGGCCCGGCTTCTTCCACGCCGGAGATCCTGGAGCGGATGATCCGCGCCGGCGTCGACGTGGTGCGGCTCAACTTCTCGCACGGCAGCGGGCAGGACCACATCGAGCGCGCCGCCATGGTGCGTGAGGTGGCTCAGCGCGCCGGCAAGGAGGTCGCGATCATGGCCGACCTGCAGGGCCCGAAGGTGCGCGTCGGCAAGTTCGCGCAGGGCAAGGTGACGCTGGAGGCCGGCGCCGGTTTCATCCTCGATGCCAAACGCAGCGAACTCGGCGATGCTCAGGCGGTCGGCCTGGACTACAAGTCGCTGCCGCGCGACGTGAAGCCGGGCGACACCTTGCTGCTCAACGACGGCCTGATCGTGCTGATGGTCGAGCGCGTGCTCGGCGACGCGGTGCACACGGTCGTCAAGGTCGGCGGCGAGCTGTCCAACAACAAGGGCATCAACAAGCTCGGCGGGGGCCTGACCGCCCCGGCGCTGACCGCCAAGGACATGGAAGACATCAAGACGGCGATGAGCTTTCGCTGCGAATACTTGGCGATCAGCTTTCCGAAGAACGCCACCGACATGGAGATGGCTCGCCAGCTTGCCAACGTGGCCGGCGAGCCGCATCAGCACAAGACCGCGCTGATCGCCAAGATCGAGCGCAGCGAGGCGATCCCGGTGCTCGACGAGATCCTGCGCGCCAGCGACGGCATCATGGTGGCGCGCGGCGACTTGGCAATCGAAGTCGGCAACGCGGCGGTGCCGGCGCTGCAAAAACGCATGATCAAGATGGCGCGGGAGATGGACAAGGTGGTCATCACCGCCACGCAGATGATGGAGTCGATGATCGTCAACCCGGTGCCCACGCGCGCCGAGGTGAGCGATGTGGCCAACGCGGTGCTCGACGGCACCGACGCGGTCATGCTCAGCGCCGAAACGGCGGCTGGGCGCTACCCGGTGGAAACGATCGAGCAGATGGCCGCGATCGCCATTGCCGCCGAGCTGTCCGAGGACGTGACGCTCGATGCCGACTTCACCAACAAGCGCTTCGGCCGCATCGATCAGAGCATTGCGATGGGCGCGCTCTTCACCGCGCACCACCTCGGCTGCAAGGCGATCGTGGCGCTCACCGAAAGCGGCTCGACGGCCCTGTGGATGAGCCGCAACAAGATCCACGTGCCGATCTACGGCCTCACTTCGCAGCTCACGAGCCAGCGCAAGATGGCGCTCTATCGCAACGTCTGCCCATTGCTGATGCCGCAGTGCGACGAACGCGACGAGGCACTGGCACGCGCCGAGGCGTTGCTCGTTGCCGGCGGCGTGCTCAAGCCGGGCGACACGTACGCCATCACCGTGGGCGAGCCGATGGGCCACCCGGGCGGCACCAACATGCTCAAGGTGTGCAGGGTCGGCTGATGTCCAGACAAGACACGCGGCAAGGATTTCAGTCCAGCCGCACCGACACCCCGGTGACAAACAGCGTGTCGCGACGCTCGAACCCGTCGCCGGGGTCGCTGTTGTAGCGGTAGGCGAGGCCGGCGGTCAGGCTGAGGGTGGTGTTGATCGCCACGGTGAGGTTCGATTCGAATTCGGCGCGGTAGGCGCCGGTGTCGCGCAGGTTGGGCAGCACGCGCAGCTTCTGGGTGAAGGCGGTGGTGTCAGTCAACCGGTGGCTCGAATCTTCGGCCAGCAGCAATTCCACCCGACCGTAGCTGCTGCGCTGGCGGCCGTCGATCTCCGTGGCGTCGAAGAAGCGGTCCTGGGTGTAGCTCAGGCCGCCGGAGATGTCCCAGAACTCCGTGTCGCGTTGCCAGAGGTGGTAGCCAGGACCGGCAGCGGCCGACAGCCGCGACGAAAGATTGGCCGGCTCGTCGCGCAACGCGTCGGCTGATCCGAACACGAACCAGCGCGCCGACACGTCGCGGTTGTACTGAGTGCCCAGCCCGATGCGCTCACCCGTCGTCTCGCCCTCGCTGCTCGCGTAAAGGGCGCGCCCGGTGATCATCCATTTGTCGATGTCGGTGGCACGCACGCTGTCGCTGCTGAGGTTGACACTGGTGGCGTCGCTGTTGCCGGAGGCGACGCTGGCGCCGGCGGCGAACAGGTGGCGCCATTGGCCGTCCGGCTCGATGGTGACCTGGGCGAGCGCCGGCGCGCAGCAGACGCAGGCGGCGAGGGCAAGTGTGATCGAGGGCTTGTAAAAGATCATCGGGATCGCGGTTCCTGGGTGATGGGACTTGGGGTGCAGGGGCGCACGCAGTCGGCGCGGGGCGTGGTTGTATTGCTTCACTCGAGACGGGATCGTGCGCGACGTGCCTTGGGCCCACGCACTCGGTGCGGCGCCGTACCTTACGGCGCTCGGTGGGCGGCCTGCGTTGCGGCCGGATTTACCCCAGCGGTGCGCTGCGGCATCTGCAAAGAATGCGGCGTCGGCTGCGGGCCGGGGTCGCCACGTACGCCAGCGCGCGGTCGGCAGGCGAGCGCTCGCTAAAATCGGCTCCACTCTCGGGGCCAGGGCGGCCGCACGACTTCACCAGGGGACTTCCATGCCACTCGTATCCATGCGCCAGTTGCTCGATCACGCCGCCGAGCAGGGCTACGGCATCCCGGCGTTCAACGTCAACAACCTCGAGCAGGTGCAGGCGGTGATGTCCGCGGCGCACGAAGTCGGCGCGCCGGTGATCCTGCAGGCCAGTGCAGGCGCCCGCAAGTACGCGGGCGAGAACTTCATCAAGCACCTGATCCAGGCCGCGATCGAGACCTGGCCCGAGACGCCGCTGGTCATGCACCAGGACCACGGCCAGAGCCCGGACGTGTGCAAGGGCGCTATCGATCTCGGCTTCAGCTCGGTCATGATGGACGGCTCGCTGCAGGCCGACGGCAAGACCATCGCCAGCTACGACTACAACGCCGACGTGACCAAGCAGGTCGTCGACATGGCGCACAAGCTGGGCGTCACCGTCGAAGGCGAACTCGGCTGCCTGGGTTCGCTCGAGACCATGCGCGGCGACAAGGAAGACGGCCACGGCACCGAGGCCACCATGACGCGCGACCAACTGCTCACCGACCCCGAGGAGGCGGCCGACTTCGTCAAGCGCACCCAGCTTGACGCGTTGGCCATCGCCATCGGCACCAGCCACGGCGCCTACAAGTTCACCCGCAAACCCACCGGCGACATCCTGGCCATCGACCGCATCAAGGAAATCCACAAGCGCATTCCTACCACGCACCTCGTGATGCACGGCAGCTCCAGCGTGCCGCAGGACCTGCTTGCGACGATCCGGCAGTACGGCGGCGACCTGAAGGAAACCTACGGCGTGCCGGTCTCGGAAATCCAGGAAGCCATCAAGCACGGCGTGCGCAAGATCAACATCGACACCGACATCCGCCTGGCGATGACGGCGGCGATCCGCCAGTACATGGCGCAGAACCCGGGCAAGTTCGACCCGCGCGATTACCTCAAGCCGGCGACGGCGGCGGCCAAGGCCATTTGCAAGCAGCGCTATGTCGAGTTCGGCTGCGAGGGGCAGGCGGCCAAGATCAAGCCGCAGCCGCTCAGCGCCGTGGCGCAGCGGTATGCGAGCGGGGCGCTGGCGCAGCAGGTGATGTAGGCGGCGAGCGCCCGGTGCGGTGATGGCGCGCGCGAACATGGCAAGCACCACCGGCCGCATCCGCGTCGGTGTGGGCGGTTGGACCTACGAGCCCTGGCGCGACAACTTCTTCCCCAAGGGCTGGCCGCAGGCCCGCGAGCTCGAGTTCGCCAGCCGCCGGCTGAGCGCGATCGAGATCAACGGTACCTACTACAGCACCCAGAAGCCGGCGACCTTCGCGAAGTGGCGCGACGCAACGCCCGAAGACTTCGTGTTCTCCCTGAAGGCTTCGCGCTACGCGACCAACCGACGTGTTCTGGCCGAAGCCGGTGAATCGATCGAGCGCTTTCTCGGCAGCGGGCTCGCAGAGCTCGGCGCCAAGCTCGGCCCCATCGTCTGGCAGTTCGCGCCGACCAAGCGTTTCGAGGCGGAGGATTTCGAGGCCTTTCTGAGGCTCCTACCTTCAAAGATCGGCGGCCTGAACCTGCGTCACGTGCTCGACGTACGCCACGAGAGCTTTCTGTGCGACGAGTATCTGCAGCTGGCGCGCAAGTACAAGGCTGCAACCGTCTTCACCGATTCGACGGAGCACCCCTCGTTCGCCGACCTCACCGGCGGCTTCGTCTA
Organism: Methylibium sp.; assembly: GCF_013817365.1. Taxonomy (GTDB): domain Bacteria; phylum Pseudomonadota; class Gammaproteobacteria; order Burkholderiales; family Burkholderiaceae_C; genus Methylibium. The sequence goes on from NZ_JACDCU010000012.1 coordinate 13,429, forward strand.
CATGCGGCTGATAAGCGCCGAGGCCGATCTGAAACTCGGCTATGCGCCGAAGGCGCTCGACGGCTGGGCGCAAAGCGCGCATGTGTGGGCCGCCGGCGGCGAGCCGGAGGCACTGCCGCGTGTGGCTGCGCCCGACGCCACCGGCGCGGTCGAACCGCGGGACGTGTTTGTCTTCATGATCAACGGTGCCAAGGAGCGCGCACCGGCTGCGGCCATGGCCTTGCTGCAGCGACTGGGCTTCGAGCCGCCCGATCTGCCCTGACAGATCAACCCGTGGAGCCCGCCAGCTCGGCGTCCTTGGCACGAGCCCGTGCCACGGCGGGCCGTGCATTGAACCGCGCGATGTAGGCCGCGATCTCCGGCAGCTCCGGCACCAGCTTGAACATCGTCGTCCATTGCAGCGCGCCAGCCCAGAGCACGTCGGCGGCACTGAAGCGCTCGCCGAGCAGCCACGGCCCGGCGCGAAGTTGTGCCGTCAGGGTGCCGAGAGTGGTGTCGAAGTCGCCGTAGGGCGAGGTCGCCACCGGCGCCGGTTCGCGCTGCATTGAGCGATCGACCACCGCCGGCTCGAAGCACGAACCGTAGAAGAACAGCCAGCGCAGGAAAGGCCCGCGCATCGGGTCGCCGACCGGCGGCGCCAGGCCGGCCTCGGGATAGAGCTCGGCCAGGTACAGATAGACCGCGCCCTGCTCGGTGACGACGGCGTCGCCGTGCCGGATCGCCGGCACCTTGCCCATCGGGTTGACGGCCAGGTAGGCGGGCTCGCGCTGCGTGCCGGCCTGCAGGTCGAGCAGATGCACGTCGTAGTCGGCGCCCAGTTCCTCGAGCAGGACGCGCGCGACGACGGAGCGGCTGTTGAGGGCGTGGAAGAAGGTGACGTGGCGGGAGGTGGACATGATGGAGATTCCTTGCATCCCAGGGCAGGGCGCTTGCTGGAAGAAGTCTAGGCAGCTTTCTTCAAGCGCGGCGCCTGTCACGCCAGGCCTTTACTTGCGGTTTCAATACAGAAATCTGTATATTGATGCCCATGAAGACCACCCTGAATCTCAGTGACAGCCTGCTGGCCGACGCCAAGGCGCTGGCCGCTCGCCAGCGCACAACGCTGACGCGGGTGATCGAGGAGGGCCTGCAACTCCGCCTGCGGGCTCAACAATCCGCAGTCAAGTCAGCCCGTGTGCGGCTGCCGGTGTTCCGCGGCAAGGGCGGTTTGGTCGCGGGCGTCGATCCGCTGAGCAACAAGTCGCTGCTGCAGGCCATAGAGGACGATGACGCCTGACGTCAACGTGCTGGTGGCCGCCTCGCGCAGCGATCACCCGCACTACGACGTGGCCAGGCGCTGGCTCGAATCGGCGCTTGACGACGCGGCAGGAGGGCGCGGGCTGTTGCTGTTGCCCATGGTGGTGGCGAGCTTCCTGAGACTGGTGACGCACCCGAAGGTGTTCGTTTCCCCGACGCCGATCTCGGCGGCGCTGAAATTCATCGAAGTCTTGCTCGCGGCGCCCGGCGTGCGCATGCCCGAGATCGGTGCCGAATGGGACAGGCTGCGCGATGCGTGCCTGACTCGCAACCTGCGGGCAAACGACATTCCGGATGCGTGGCTCGCGGCGGCGGTACAGCACATGAGCGACCATCTCGCCAGCTTCGATGCGGATTTCCGAAAGCTGTTGAAGCGCTCGGAGCTCACGCTGCTGACAGGCTGACGAGCCTGTTCAGCCGAAGAAGATCGAGGAGGAAACAGACATGAAGAGCGCGCGGTTCGTCGACTTCGACAACGTCTATTCGGGGCTGCGCAAACTGGACCCGGTGATCGCCGAACGCTTCGCCCGCCAGCCGAATCTGTCCGAGCATGTGCTGCCACTTTGTCGCCGTGGGGGCCGGACGGGGCTACATGCTCCGCCGGTACTGTCCGCCCACCTCGAACAGCGCGCTCGTGATCTGTCCCAGCGAGCACACCCGCACCGCTTCCATCAGCACCTCGAACACGTTGCGGTTCTCGATCACCGCCTGCTGAAGCCGCTGCAGCATGGCGGGTGACGCCTTCGCATTGCGAGTCTGAAACTCGGCCAGCCGCGTCAACTGCGACTGCTTCTCCTCCTCGGTCGAGCGCGCCAGCTCCAGCGTCTGCGGCGTCTGGTCGCCCTGCGGATTGCGGAAGGTGTTCACGCCGATGAGGGGCAGCTCGCCGGTGTGCTTGAGCATCTCGTAATGCATGCTTTCATCCTGGATGCGGCCGCGCTGGTAGCCGGTTTCCATCGCGCCGAGCACGCCACCGCGTTCTGCAAGGCGCTCGAATTCGGCGAGCACGGCTTCTTCGACCAGCTCGGTCAGCTCGTCGATGACGAAGGCGCCCTGGTTGGGGTTCTCGTTCTTCGCCAGGCCCCATTCGCGGTTGATGATCATCTGGATCGCCATCGCGCGGCGCACGCTTTCCTCGGTGGGCGTGGTGATCGCTTCGTCGTAGGCGTTGGTGTGCAGCGAGTTGCAGTTGTCGTACACCGCGATCAGCGCCTGCAGGGTGGTGCGGATGTCGTTGAACGCGATCTCCTGCGCGTGCAGCGAGCGGCCGCTGGTTTGCACGTGGTACTTCAGCTTCTGGCTGCGCTCGTTGGCGCCGTACTTGTCCTTCATCGCCACCGCCCAGATGCGCCGCGCCACGCGGCCGAGCACGGTGTATTCGGGGTCCATGCCGTTGCTGAAGAAAAAGCTGAGGTTGGGTGCGAAGTCGTCGACGTGCATGCCGCGCGCGAGGTACGCCTCCACGAAGGTGAAGCCGTTGCTGAGCGTGAAGGCGAGCTGCGAGATCGGGTTCGCACCGGCCTCTGCGATGTGATAGCCGCTGATGCTCACCGAATAGAAGTTGCGCACGTCGTGGTGCACGAAGTACTCGGCGATGTCGCCCATCACCTTCAATGAAAACTCGGTCGAGAAGATGCAGGTGTTCTGGCCCTGGTCTTCCTTGAGGATGTCGGCCTGCACCGTGCCCCGCACGTTGGCCAGCACCCACGCACGGATCTTCTGCGCTTCGGTGTGGGTGGGCTCGCGGCCGTTGTCGGCCTTGAACTTGTCGAGGTTCTGATCGATCGCGGTGTTCATGAACATCGCCAGGATCGTCGGCGCCGGGCCGTTGATGGTCATGCTGACCGAGGTGCCCGGGTCGGTGAGGTCGAAGCCCGAATAGAGCACCTTCATGTCGTCGAGCGTGGCGATGCTCACGCCCGAATTGCCGACCTTGCCGTAGATGTCGGGCCGCGGATCGGGGTCGGCGCCGTAGAGCGTGACCGAGTCGAAAGCGGTCGAGAGCCGCTTGGCCGGCAGCCCCTCGCTCACCACCTTGAAACGCCGGTTGGTGCGAAAGGCATCGCCCTCGCCGGCGAACATGCGCGCCGGGTCCTCGCCCTCCCGCTTGAACGCGAACACGCCGGCGGTGTAGGGGTAGCTGCCCGGCACGTTCTCCAGCATCAGCCATTTCAGCAGCTCGCCGTGGTCCTCGTACTGCGGCAGCGCGACCTTGCGAATCTTCGTGCCGGACAGCGAGGTGGTGACGAGCGCAGTGCGGATCTCCCTGTCGCGAATCTTCACCACGTACTCGTCGCCGGCGTAGGCGGCCTGCATCTGCGGCCACTGCGCGAGCAGCTTTTTCGCGTCCGCGTCGAGCCGCGCTTCGCGCTCCTCGGCCAGGTCGATCGCCGCATCTGCGGCGCGCGGTTTGTCGGGCTTGGCGGCGGCGAGCATGCGGGCTGCGGCTCGCAGTTGCTGGGCCTCGCGGGCAATGGCCGCTTGGCCGAGAGCGCGACGCTTGTAGCCGCGTACCGTGTCGGTGATCTCGGCCAGATAGCGCGTGCGCGCGGCCGGGAGGATGGCGGTCTGATTGCTGCTGTGGCGCACGTTCGCCGGAGGCAGCTTCGACTCGCTCAATCTCAAGCCCAGTGCGCCCAGCCGTGCGGCCAGCGCCTGGTACAGCGCCGTCACGCCGTCGTCGTTGAAGCGGCTGGCCATGGTGCCGAACACGGGCATCGTCTCGGGCCGCTGCGCGAAGGCTTCGCGGTTGCGTTGCATCTGCTTGGCCACGTCGCGCAATGCATCGGCGGCACCCTTGCGGTCGAACTTGTTGATCGCGACGAACTCGGCGAAGTCGAGCATGTCGATCTTCTCGAGCTGGCTGGCGGCGCCGAACTCGGGCGTCATCACGTACACCGGCAGATCGACGTGAGGCACGATGGCGGCGTCACCCTGGCCGATGCCCGAGGTCTCGACGATGACGAGGTCGAAGCCGGCTGCCTTGCAGGCCTTGATCACATCGGGCAGGGCGGCGCTGATTTCGCTGCCGGCTTCGCGGGTAGCGAGGCTGCGCATGAAGACGCGTTGTCCGTCATCCGCGGGCCCCCGTTCCGGCTTTCCCCCAGGCGGGGAAGGAGTGAGCGGTTTCGCCGCTACGCGGCTCCAGGCAGAGATGGCGTTCATGCGGATGCGGTCACCGAGCAGCGCGCCGCCGCTCTTGCGCCGCGACGGATCGATGGAAACGACGGCCACATGCAGCGCATCGCCCTGGTCCAGCCGCAGCCGGCGGATCAGCTCGTCGGTCAGGCTCGATTTGCCGGCGCCGCCGGTGCCGGTGATGCCGAGCACCGGTACCGCCGCTTCTTGCGCGGCGACGTGCAGGGCCGCTTTCAGCTCTGCCGAGGCCGAGCCGCCTTCCAGGGCGGTGATCGTGCGCGACAGTGCCAGCCAGGCCGCTTGCCCATGGCCTCGCAGCGCCGCAATGTCGGCCGGCGCCTCGGGTGCGGCCGTCTGGTCGCAGCGCATCAGCATCTCGCCGATCATGCCGGCCAGGCCCATGCGCTGGCCATCCTCAGGGCTGAACACACGCACGCCCTGATCCGCCAGTTCGCGGATCTCGGCCGGCACGATCACGCCGCCGCCGCCTCCGAACACCTGGATGTGCGCGCCGCCGCGCTCGCGAAGCAGCTCGACCATGTAGCGGAAGTACTCGACGTGCCCACCCTGGTAGGAACTGACCGCGATGCCCTGCGCGTCCTCCTGCAGCGCGGCGCTCACCACCTCCTCGACCGAGCGGTTGTGGCCGAGGTGGATTACCTCGGCGCCCATGCTCATGAGCAGCCTGCGCATGATGTTGATCGAGGCGTCGTGGCCGTCGAACAGGGACGCGGCGGTGACGAAGCGCAGCTTTCTCGTTGCGCGGTAGGCGGCGAGGGCCTGATGGTCGGCGGACAGATCGGTCATCGTGTTTTCTCCGGCAGCAGCGGGCAGCGAACGACGCTGGCATGTGCGCTTGACGTTGACGTAAACGTCAACCAGCGCGGATGGTAGCTGCATCGAACAGCGGCTCTCGTGGAAGCAGCGGGCTCATGCTTTCCCCGCACTGTGATCCGTCGGACAATCGCCCGCAAGCCGACCGACCCGACACGATGCTCGACGCCCGCATTTCGCCGAAGACCGCCGCATGACCCTGCTGGCCATCGACATCGGCAACACGCGCCTGAAGTGGGCCCAGTACGCAGTGCTCGCGGCCGGCGCGGAGCCGCTGGCGCACGGCGCGGTCTTCCTTGAAACCATTGATCAGCTCGCCGACGCCGGCGGCGCCTGGACCGCTCTCATGCCGCCCTGCGAGATGCTCGGCTGCTGCGTGGCCAGCGACTCGGTGCGCCACCGAGTGGAAGAACAGCTCGAACTGTGGGAGGTGGCGTCGCGCTGGGTGGTGTCGAGCGCAGCCGAGGCGGGCGTCGTCAACGGCTACGACCATCCGCTGCGCCTGGGCAGTGACCGTTGGGTCGCGCTGATCGGCGCGCGCGCGCGGCTGCTCGCGGCCGGCAAGCGGGCACCCGTGCTGGTGGTGATGGTCGGCACGGCAGTGACCGTCGATGCGCTCGATGCAGACGGGCGCTTTCTCGGCGGGCTGATCCTGCCCGGCCACGGCATCATGCTCAAGGCGCTGGAGGCCGGCACTGCGGGCCTGCGCGTGCCCACCGGCGAGGTGAGCGACTTCCCCACCAATACGAGCGACGCGCTGACCAGCGGCGGCACCTATGCCATCACCGGCGCCATCGAGCGCATGCACCGGCAGTTGGAGCGGCAGTGCGGCCAGGCGCCGCGTTGCATCGTCACCGGCGGCGCAGGGTGGAAGGTGGCGCCGTCGCTGCAGCTCGACTACGAGCTGGTCGACACGCTGATCTTCGACGGGCTGTTGACGATCGCCGCTGCGAGGCAAAGGTAGCGAGCCGGTGGTGTCTCGCGTTGCTTCACAGGATGTAGCGCGACAGATCCTCGTTCACTGCCAGCGCGCCGAGCTTGGCGTCCACGTGCGCGGCGTCGATCGACACCGTCTGGCCCGACAGCCTGGGCGCGTCGAAACTCACTTCGTCGAGCAGCCGCTCCATCACCGTGGAGAGCCGGCGCGCGCCGATGTTCTCGGTACGTTCGTTGACGTCGAAGGCGATCTGCGCAAGCCGGCGGATGCCGTCGGCGCGAAAGTCCAGCGTCACGCCCTCGGTGGCGAGCAGCGCCTGGTATTGCCGGGTCAAGCTGGCCTGGGTCTGCGTGAGGATCGCCTCGAAGTCCTCCACGCTCAGCGATCCGAGTTCCACGCGGATCGGAAAGCGCCCTTGAAGCTCCGGGATCAGGTCGCTCGGCCGGCTCAGGTGAAAGGCGCCCGAGGCGATGAAGAGAATGTGGTCGGTGCGCACCAGGCCGTACTTGGTGGTCACCGTCGTGCCCTCGACCAGCGGCAGCAGATCGCGCTGCACGCCCTGACGCGAGACCTCGGCGCCACCCGCGCCGCTGGCATCGCTGCGCGAAGTGACCTTGTCGATCTCGTCGATGAAGACGATGCCGTTCTGCTCGGCATTGGCCAGCGCCTGGCTGCGGATGTCGTCCTCGTTGACCAGCTTGGCCGCCTCTTCGTCGATCAGCAGCTTGCGCGCTTCGGCGATCGTGAGCTTGCGCGTCTTGCGGCGCTGCTGGCCGAGGCTGGCAAACATGCCCTTGAGCTGCTCGGCCATCTCTTCCATGCCGGGCGGGCCCAACAACTCGACAGCGGGGCGGGCCTCGGCGAGTTCTAGCTCGATTTCCTTGTCGTCGAGCGTGCCCTCGCGCAAGCGCTTGCGGAAGGTCTGGCGGGCGGTGCTGTCGGGTGCCGGTGCGGGCGCGGCCGGCGTGAGCCCGAACTCCGGCGCGCTGCCGCTGCGCGGCGATGGCAGCAGCACGTCGAGGATGCGGTCCTCGGCGGCGTCTTCGGCTCGCGCGCGGTGGGCGCGCATGGCGGTCTCGCGCGTTTGCTTGACCGACATCTCGATCAGGTCGCGGATGATCGAATCGACGTCCTTGCCGACATAGCCCACTTCGGTGAACTTGGTCGCCTCGACCTTGATGAAGGGCGCATCGGCCAGCTTGGCCAGGCGCCGCGCGATCTCGGTCTTGCCCACGCCGGTGGGCCCGATCATGAGGATGTTCTTGGGCGTGATCTCGCCGCGCAGCTTGTCTTCGACCTGCTGGCGGCGCCAGCGGTTGCGCAGTGCGATCGCCACCGCGCGCTTGGCGTCCTTCTGGCCGACGATGTGGCGGTCGAGTTCGGAGACGATCTCCTGCGGCGTCATGCTCACTCCAGCACCTCGATCGTGTGCGACTGGTTGGTGTAGATGCACAGGTCGCCGGCGATCTCGAGCGATCTCTTGACCATCTCCTGCGGTGACAGCGACGTGTGGTCGAGCAGCGCCCGCGCCGCAGCCTGGGCGAAGGCGCCGCCGGAGCCGATGGCGATGATGCCGTGCTCGGGTTCGAGCACGTCGCCGTTGCCGGTGATGATGAGCGAGCTGTCGCGGTCCGCCACTGCCAGCATCGCCTCGAGGCGGCGCAGCACGCGGTCGGTGCGCCAGTCCTTGGTGAGCTCGATGGCGGCGCGGACCAGCTGGCCCTGGTGCTTCTCCAGCTTGGCCTCGAAGCGCTCGAACAGGGTGAAGGCGTCGGCCGTGGCGCCGGCAAAGCCGGCCAGCACCTCGCCCTTGTAGAGCCGGCGCACCTTGCGCGCACTGGCCTTGACGATGACGTTGCCGAGCGTGACCTGCCCGTCGCCGCCGAGCGCAACCTGGCGGCCGCGGCGCACGCTGACGATGGTGGTGCCGTGATAGGAGTCCATGGTGCTCAGATGAAGGGGCTGCGGCCGAGTTCAATGCGGCCGATGTCGATGGCCGCCCCGCCGAATGCGCCGCTCAGAGGTTGCGCACTTTCACGCGCGCATGCTCGTTGATGCCCATCGCGTTGAAGAACAAAGCGAGCAGTCGATGCGCGTCGTCGAAGTGCACCAGTCGCTCCTCGTTGCGGCGTGACAGCACCCAGTTGAGCAGATCGCCGGCGGCGACGAAATCCATGCGGATGAGCCGCGCGCAGTTGATATTGACGACGCCCGCATTGCCGAGCCGGGTCTCCAGCGCGCCGAGCACCTTGCCGATGTCACCGACCAGCTGGCCGGAAAGCTCGACAGCCGCGGTCCGAGCGCCGCCGGTTTCCTCGAGCAGCACCGATTCGGCGAAGCCGGTGGACACGTCGGTGACCATCGAGCGTGACGACAGCGTGATGCCCGCCTCATCGGTGACTTTCACCTTCGCCAGCGACTTTTCCCATGACGGCGGCGACACCTCGTAGGTGACGCAGTAGTCGATCGCGACTTCGTCGAACTGGTCCGGCCGGCTCGCCAGGCGCAGCACTTCGAGGCGCAGCAGCCAGATCACCGGATCGGCATCGCGCACGCCGGTCGGCGCGGCGTCGCCGAGCACGCCGAGCAGCTTTTCCACGCCGAGCCAGCGCATGTCGATCTTCTGCGTGCTCCAGTGCCGCATCAGCTGACTCAACTCGCTGCAGGCCTGAGGGTCGATGCGTTCGAGCGGGCTCCAGTCGAGCACCCAGGGCATGGGCAGCTGCAGCGTCTTGGCGCCGAGCTGAGCCACTTCGTCACAACCCAGTTCGGCAGGCGCGACCCAGCCGACATTGCCCTCCAGCCGCATGCCGCCGGTCGCGCTGTTGCCGCTGCCGCTGCTGGGCGCAGGCGCCTCTGCGGCGACCATTTGCGGAATCGAGAACCACTGCGGTGGCGACCAGCCGAAGCGCTGCGTGTAGTCGAGCGCCAGGCTCTCGAACGGCTGCTGGCGGCCGGTGGCGCGGTACAAGTCGAACATCACCAGCCAGGTTTCGGCATGGCCGTAGCGCTCGCCGTCCGGCGCGATCAGGCCGGCGATCGAGCGCTCGCAGGCCTCGAATTCAGCGTTGGCGAAGGAGATGACTGCCTCGTCGAGGTCGGGATCATGGGCGATTTCCTTGACCTCGACCGCGAACGGATCGTTGAAGTCGCTGGCGCCCTGCGGCGCGAGGGGCGCTCGCTTGACCGGCGAAGCGGCCTGCGGTTCCCAGGCGATGCTGCCGGTTTTGGCCGGCGCCGCGGCGGGCGTCGGCGGGGCAGTGGCACGAGTGGCCGAGGCCGGCGATACGGTGGGAGGCCGCTCGGCGGGTTTGCGCTGTGCCGGCTCGGCGCTCTCGGCGAAAGGCTGGTTCAGGGCCGAGCGCTCGTCGAGTTCGCCGGCAGCCGTGCGCGCGGTATAAAAAGAGGGCGGGTGCGCGGGGGTGATGCGGCGCGCGACCTGCTCGCCTTCCATCTGCTGCTCGATCTCGTCGATCTTGGCCTTGACGGTCGCATCGGGCAGGGCCATCTCGCTGGCACGCGGCTGATCGGAGTCGTCGAGATCGGAGGTGCCGATGATGCCGGCCAGCCCGTCCGCCGGCAGGCCTTCGCGGCGAATCTTGCGCAGCATGTCGAACTCTCGCTTGCGCACGAAGTCGTTGCGCCGCTTGCGCTCGATCATCGCCTTGAGCTCGCTCTTGGCGTAGCCGCTTTGCAGCGGCTCGTCCTGAACCGAGTTCAGCTCTGCCCAGTCGGTCGCCGGGTTGGCGACGAACTTCACGACCTTGCGGAAGAAGCTGGTGCTTGCTTCCCTGGATTCGGATTTGTCGTCGGCCATCGGGCTCGGGGCTCGGACGGGCGCGGCGCGTTAGTCGCCGAACATCTTCTGCTTCATCTCGCGGCGCTGCTGCGCCTCGAGCGAAAGCGTGGCGGTGGGCCGGGCGAGCAGGCGGCCCAGGCCGATCGGCTCGCCGGTTTCGTCGCAAAAGCCGTACTCACCGGATTCGATGCGCTGCAGCGACTGGGAAATCTTCTTCAGCAGCTTGCGTTCGCGGTCGCGGGTACGTAGTTCCAGCGCATGCTCTTCCTCGATGGTGGCGCGATCGGCCGGGTCAGGCACGATCGAGGTGTCTTCGCGCAGGTGCTCGGTGGTTTCGCCGGCGTTGTCGAGCAGGTCGTTGCGCTGTTTCTCCAACTGACCGCGGAAGAAATCGAGCTGCTTGTCGTTCATGTACTCGCCGTCGGGCATCGCCTGCAGCTCGTCCTCGGTGAGCTCGCGGCCTGCCTTGGTTTTCCAGACGTTGGCGAGTTTGGGGTCGATCTTGCGGACCGGACGCGGCAAATCGACCACGTTGCTGGCCGGCGGGCGGCTCGGCGGCGGCAGCGGGATGTTGCGCGGCGTCGGCTCTGCGGCGGCGGCGGCGGAAAGGCGGGCCGCCTTGGTGGCTGACTTGGAAGACGTCTTCAAGGGGGTCGGTTTCACTGCAGGTGCCGCTGCCGGGGGTGTCGTCTTGGCGGCCGCCTTGTTCAAGGC
>NZ_JACDCU010000560.1 GCF_013817365.1 Methylibium sp.
GCGATGGCCGCCGCGGTCGATGCGCTGTGGCCGGCCAACGCGCCGTTGTCGGGCCTGGTGGTGACGCGCTACGAGCATGTGCCGCCCGACTACAAGGCCAAGCCCGGGCGCATCGAGGTGGTCGAGGCGGCGCACCCGGTGCCCGACGCAGCGGGCCTGGCCGCTGCGCAGCGCATCTTCGCGTTGGCGCAGGGCCTGAGCGCGGATGACCTGGTGCTGTGCCTGATCTCGGGCGGCGGCTCCGCGCTGCTCTCGCTGCCGGCCGAAGGCATCACGCTCGACGACAAGCAGGCCATCAACCGCGCCCTGCTCAAGAGCGGCGCGGCCATCGGCGAGATGAACTGCGTGCGCAAGCACCTCTCGGCCATCAAGGGCGGGCGCCTCGCCGCGCTGTGCGCACCGGCCAAGGTGGTCACGCTCACGATCTCCGACGTGCCGGGGGACGATCCTGCCGTCATCGCCAGCGGCCCGACCGTGCCCGATGCGACGAGCTGCGCCGATGCGCTGGCCATCCTGCGCCGCTACGGCATCGAGCTGCCGGCTGCCGTGCGCACGGCGCTCGAAGCAGGCACGCTGGAAACGCCCAAGCCGGGCGATGCGCGCTTCGCCGGCCACGCCGTGCACCTCATCGCCACGCCGCAGCAGTCGCTCGAGGCGGCGGCCGAGGCGGCGCGTGCCGCGGGTGTGCAGGCCTATGTGCTCAGCGACGAGATCGAGGGCGAATCGCGCGTCGTCGGTCAGGTGCATGCCGCGCTGGCGCGTCAGGTGGGGCGCCGCGGGCAGCCGTTCTCGCGGCCTTGCGTCATCCTTTCCGGCGGCGAGACCACCGTCACGGTCAAGGCCAAGGGCGGGCGCGGCGGGCGCGCTACCGAATTCCTGCTCGGCGCGGCCATTGCGCTGCAAGGCGAGCCGGGCGTTCACGTGCTGGCGGCCGACACCGACGGTATCGACGGCGTGGAAGACAACGCCGGCGCCATCGTCACGCCCGACACGCTGGCGCGCGGCGCCGCGCTCGGCCTGAAGGCCCAGGAGCGCCTGGACGCGAACGATGCCTACGGCTTTTTTGCGCCGCTCGGCGACCTGGTGTCGACGGGGCCCACGTACACGAACGTCAACGACTTTCGCGCCGTGCTCGTGCTCTGACCTCCAGGCGGCTGGCGCCCTTCGGCGTTCGTCCGCTCTGCCGGTCTGACGGAGCACTGTGGCAGTGCTGACAGGGTTCTGTCAGCCATGTAACTTTCTTTCAAAACGCTTGAAATGTGCACATTGCACAGTTATAAATGTGGCGAGAACTCGCCATGGACACCCGCTTCGCCCCCGCCTCCGAGTTGCCCTCGTTCGTCGAGCAGCCGCTGCTTGACGCGCTGGGCGCGCTGCTTCGTCCGCTGAGCCGACTGGCGGTCGCCAAGGGACTGCCTTACGTCACCCTCGAAGAAGTGCTCAAGGCGTCGATGGTCGAGGCCGCGCGTGAGGCGCACCCTGGCTTGCCGGCGCAGCGCAGCGTCAGCCGCATCAGCACCACGCTCGGCCTCAATCGGCGCGAAGTGACCCGCCTCACCCGCGCGGGCGATGCCGATGCCACGCCGGCCGCTCTGCGCCGGCCGGCGCCCGCCACCGAACTGTTCACCCGCTGGCGCACCGACCCGTCGCTGCGCGACGCCGGCGGCTGGCTCAGACCGCTGCCGCGGCTCGGCCCGGCGCCGAGCTTCGAGTCGCTGGCGCATTCGCTGACCCAGGACGTGCACCCGCGCAGCCTGCTGGACGAGCTGTGCCGCCTCGGACTGGCTCGCCTGGACGAGGCCAACGACGAGGTCGAGTTGTGCGACAACGCCTTCGTGCCGCGCGGCGACGAGTCCCGCATGCTTGGCTTCCTGGCCGCGAACGTCGGCGACCACTGCGCTGCGGCGGTCGCCAATGTGCTGTGCGGCGGCCGTGAACACCTCGAGCAGGCCATCTTCGCTGACGAAATCTCGGTCGAATCACTCAACCAGTTGCGCCAGGCCGTCTCTGCGCAATGGCAACAGTTGCTGCGCAGCATGGTGCCCCTGCTCGAGGAGTTGATCGAAGCCGACCGCGCTGCCGGGCGCACCGCCGATCGGCGGGTGCGCATCGGCCTTTTTACCTATGCGGAGCCGATGCCCGGCAGCACCGCTGCCGACCCGCCCGAAGTCCGTCCTGCGCCGCTGCGGCGCAGCCATCCCCGCCCCTGAACCGTCCCTGACC
>NZ_JACDCU010000561.1 GCF_013817365.1 Methylibium sp.
GTTCAGTAGTAGCGCGATTCGCTTGCGCCCTGCGTCGGCTCGTCCATCGAATCGAAACAACGGAAGACGACGAACCTCGCCTGAGGCAGCGGCTTCGCCCGGTCGAGCACGAAGCCCAGCGGCACGCCCTTCCACTTGCCGATGCAGCTCCAGCCTTCGACGCAGTCGTGGCGCGTGATCTGCGTGCGCGACGGCATGGCACGCAGTTGGGCGAGCGTGTATTCGGCTGGCTGCTCGACCAAACCGCCGACCGCGAGCTTGAAGTCGGCGAAGCCGCCTCGGCGCAGCATTCGGTAGTCGGCATCGACCGGATCCCGCGTGCCGTTGCTGCGGAAGTTCTCGGCGATGTGACGGGCGTCGAACTCCTGCGCCATCGCCGATCGCGGCGCGACGAGCTTTTGCGCGGCGCGGCTCAAGTGCTCGGCGCTCTTCAAGACATCGACGAAGGATTCGTTGTTCGACAGCCGGTCGCACCCGGTGAGCGCCGCCGCGCCCACGGCGGCCACGGCACTGCGCAGCAGACCCCGCCGCTCGCGCTGGCGGGACGGCGTCAATGTGAAGGTCGTCCTTTTCATGGCTGTTCCTTTTTCCCGTCGTCGGCAGGCAGCGTGTACCAGCCGGTGATCATCGACCGCATCTCGTTGCGCACCCCGCTGACGACCACTTCGAAGACGTGGACGAGCGTGAAGAGAACCAGACCGAAGGCGGCGAGGAAATGCAGCGTGCGCGCCGACTGCCGGCCGCCGAGCAGATCGACCCAGCCCGTGAACACCGCGTCGAGCCGCGGAGACATGGCGAGGCCCGCGATGACCAGAAGCGGCAGCAGACCGAAGATCACGATCAGATAGGTGAGGCTTTGCAGCACGTTGTAGCGCTTCGCCGCGTCGCCGGTCGGGTGCCGAAACAACAGGTGGGTCTTGATCGAAGTGCCGATGGAGCGCAGCTCCGACTTCGTCGGCAGGAGGTCGCGCTCGAGGTGTCGGCTGAAGACCGTGTAGAGCACATAGGCGATGCCGTTGATGACGAAGATCCAGGCGAAGAAGAAGTGCCAGTGACGAGCCATCGCGAGCCACTGCGGGCCCGGGATCGTTGCCCAGCTCGGAAAGGCGCGCGCCGTCGCTTGGCCGCCGACCTGGGAAAGCCCGAGCAGGCCCGTCGTGACGAACTCGTGGCCCCCGATCTGTGTCACCCCGATCGGACCGCTTTTCGTCTCCTCGGTCCCGATCGAGACCCACGCTTCGGCGAAGGTCGAATCCTTGCCCCAATACAGCGCCGGATGGGCGTTGAAGATGTTGAGCCCGCTCATGAACAGGATGACAAGACAGGCGACGTTGATCCAGTGCATCACCCGCACCGGCAGGCGGTGCCGGTAGATGCGCCGCCCGGTGATGGGCGGTTCGCGCTGCGGCGAGGCCATTTGCGTGTTCATGGCAGGGCTCCTGTTGCTGTGGATGTCTGCGCGCCGAGTGTGCGGTTCGTCGTGAACCTTGATCGATCCCTTACGCTGGCCGCGAAGCAGATCATGTGACGGCGAGCTGTAAGCTTGCTTGCGCCACCCCGACCAATCAGGTGCTTGACCTTGCCCTTCGGCTTGCCGAGCAGTATGCTTTTCGACGATCGGAGAGTGAGGCGAGTTCAGTAACGCAACCTCGAAAGCCCAGGAGATTTATATGAAGACGATCAAAACAGCCTTGATGTGCGCTTGCATGGCGCTGGCAGCCGGTTCCGTCGCCGCGCAAGACGCGAAGAAGGATTCCATGGCCAAGGACGGCATGATGAAGAAGGAAATGACCATGCAGGAATGCAAGGATCACATGGCGATGTCGAAGACTGCCGGCACCAAGAAGGACGATGCCATGATGAAGAAGGACACCATGTGCTCCGGCATGATGAAGAAGGACGGTGCCATGATGAAGAAGGACGACGCCATGATGAAGAAGGATGGAGCGAAATAGCCGAGGAGATGCGAACCGGCCGGTCGGTACTCCTGACCGGCCGGTTTTTTTTGAGCTGCGTGGACGTGTGCAGGCGCCGCGGCGCTACCGCGACAGTTCCCGCGTCAAGCGCTGGCGCGTGAAGGAGCGCTTTGCGCGAGGCGCCGCACAGCGCCCGCAAGCGCCGGGTGCGGCACGACGATGACGCCGGTGGCAACGGCGGCGAGGTAGGACTCGAATCGACCCTTTGCCTCGAAGCGCTCCCGAAAGCGCGAGCGCGCAAGATA
>NZ_JACDCU010000202.1 GCF_013817365.1 Methylibium sp.
CGAGATGCGCACCCCGCTCAACGCGGTGATCGGTTTCACCCAGTTGCTGCGCCTGCACGGCGGCCACGACGAGCAGCGCCTGAGCCAGTACAGCGAGCACATCCTGCAGGCCGGCCAGCACCTGCTGCACTGGTCAACGACGTTCTCGACCTTCAGCAGGTCGAGGAAGGCCGGCTGAATCTGCAGCTCGCCGTGCTGCCGCTCGCCGAAGCGCTGGACGCCGCGCTCGACATGGTGCGGCCGATGGCGGACCTGCGCGCCATCACGATCGACGGCCACATCAATCCCGGCGTGCAGGTGCGCGCGGACGCGCAGCGATTGCGCCAGGTGCTGCTCAACGTGCTGTCCAACGCGGTCAAGTACAACCGCGACGGCGGCAGGCTGGGCTATCGCCTCGAAGCGGCGAGCCGCAGTCGCTGCGCATTGCTCATCGAAGACAGCGGCCCTGGGCTGACGGCGGAACAGGCGGCCCGCCTGTTCCAACCCTTCGAGCGGCTCGGCCTGGAGACCTCCAATGTCGAAGGCAGTGGCCTGGGCCTGATCATTTCGCGCCGGCTGATGTTGGGCATGCAGGGCTCACTGAGCCTGAGCAGCCGGCCGGGCGTAGGCACGTGTGTGCGGCTGGAATTGCCGCTGGCCGCGGCCAGCGGCGCAAACAGCACCGACAAGGGCCCGAAAGACGCAGCACTGACGGCTTCTTTTGCGACCCTGGCCTTCCGGGAGATTAGCGCGCGCGCGCCGATGCGCATGCTCTACGTCGAGGACAACCGCGTCAACGCCATCCTGTTCGAGGAGGCGATCAAACTGCGCGGCGGCATCGAACTGCGCATCGCGGAGGACGGCGCCGAAGGGCTCGCAATGGCCGGCCGGTGGCGGCCGGATGTGCTGATACTCGATGCGAACCTGCCGGGCATGACCGGCTACGAAGTCCTGGCGCAAATGCGCCGCAAACCGGTTGGCTGACACGCCCGCCTTCATGTGCTCGGCCGATGCGATGCCCGAGGATCTGGAGCGCGCGCGCCGGGCCGGGTTCGCCGGCTACTGGACCAAACCGATCGACATCGCGCGCGTCATGAACGACCTCGACGCGCTGCACCTCACCTCCCCGGAATGAAGCACCGACCCGAACCCGACCACCGTCATGGCAGCGCAGAGCGCGTGGCCGTGTTGCTCGTCAACCTCGGCACGCCCGACGCGCCCACTGCCCCGGCGCTGCGCCGCTATCTGGCCGAGTTCCTGAGCGACCCGCGCGTGGTCGAGATCCCGCGCGCGCTGTGGTGGCTGATCCTGCACGGCGTGATCCTGCGCGTGCGGCCGCGCAAGTCGGCCGCCAAGTACGCCAGCATCTGGACCGACGAAGGCTCGCCGCTGGCGGTGTGGACCGCCAAGCAGGCGACGCTGCTGGCCGGCTACCTGGGCGAGCGCGGCACGCCGGTGCTGGTGCGCCACGCCATGCGCTACGGCCAGCCCTCGGTGGCGAGCCGGCTCGACGCGCTCAAGGCCGAGGGCGCAACCCGCATCCTCGTGCTGCCGCTCTACCCGCAGTACGCCGCGGCCACCACGGCCAGCGTGTTCGACGCCGTCTATGCGTGGGCTGCCCGCGTGCGCCGCGTGCCCGAACTGCGCTTCGTCAACCACTACCACGACGACGACGGCTACATCGCTGCACTGGCCCGGCGCATCGAAGGCCACTGGCAGACGCATGGCCGGCCGGAGCGCCTGGTGCTCAGCTTTCACGGCGTGCCCGAGCGCACCCTGCAGCTGGGCGACCCCTACCACTGCGAATGCCAGAAGACCGCCCGCCTGCTTCGCGAACGCCTGTCGCTCGCCCCGGAGCAGGTGCTGGTCACTTTCCAGAGCCGCTTCGGTCGCGCACGCTGGCTTCAGCCCTACACCGAACCGACGCTCGTGGCGCTGGCGCGCTCGGGTGTGCAGCGTGTCGATGTGGCCTGCCCCGGTTTCACCTCGGATTGCCTGGAGACGCTGGAGGAGATCGCCCAGGAGGCGCGTCACGCATTCCTGGAGGCGGGCGGCCGCGAATTCCAGTACATCGCCTGTCTGAACGACCAGCATGAATGGATCGCGGCACTCGGCGCGATCGCGATCCGCCACCTGCAGGGCTGGTCGCTGCAGCCACCGGACGGTGCCGAACTGCGGGCACAGGCCGACCGCGCACAGCGCCTCGGCGCGGCGCGCTGACATTCACTTCCTGGTCGCGCGCAAAAAGGCTTGGGGACAGGCCGAGTCCGTTGCCCGACTGGAACAGCTTGTCCATGAGGCCGCCGCCCTGCGCCCGGGCTGCGCGACAATGCCCGCTGATGACGCCTTCTCTTTCCTCGGGCGTGCGCCTGGACAAATGGCTGTGGGCGGCGCGCTTTTTCAAGACACGCAGCCTGGCCGCCGACGAGATCGGCAAGCACCGGGTGCACGTCAATGGCCAGGTGGCCAAGGCCTCGCGCGAACTCAAACCCGGCGATGAACTGCAGTTGCGCCAGGGACCGGTGCCGCGCACGGTGCGCGTGGTCGCGCTGAGTGCGGTGCGCGGCCCGGCGCCGGTGGCGCAGGCGCTCTACGAGGAAACCGCCGAGAGCCACGCCGCCCGCGAGGCCTTCGCGCAGCAGCGCCGGGTCGCACCCGAGCCGGCGCTGGCCATCGAGCAGGGCCGCCCCACCAAGCGCGACCGCCGCCAGCTGGCCGACTGGGACCGCTGGAGCGCCTCGCTCGACGGCAATAGCGGCGACGGCTGATCCGCGCGGCAGGCCTGCCCTGCTGCCGGCAGCCCCCATTGATCCTCTTGAAAGGGCCGACAGCGGCCTCAGTTGTGTTGCGACCCCTGCTGGACACCCCACAGCCCATGGAAAACCCTCAAGAAAACCAAGCCCCCGACATGACCGACGCCTCGGCGCCCACCGGCACCGAGGCCACGCCGGCACAGAACCTTTCGCCCGAGCAGCGTCTTGCCGAACTCGAAGCCAAGCACGCCGAGGTGGCCGATGCCTACCTGCGCGCCAAGGCCGAATCCGAGAACACCCGGCGCCGCGCCGACGAGGAAATGAGCAAGGCGCGCAAATTCGCCGTCGAGGGGTTCGCCGACAGCCTGCTGCCCGTCAAGGACAGCCTGGAAGCCGCGCTGGCCATCGAGAACGCCACCGCCGAGCAACTGCGTGAAGGCACCCACGCCACCCTGCGCCAGCTCACGGCCGCGCTGGAGCGCAACAAGGTGCTGGAGATCGCCCCGCCGGCCGGCACCAAATTCGATCCGCATCAACACCAGGCCATCAGCGTGGTGCCGGCGCCCGAAGGCGCGGAGCAAGAGGCCGGCACCATCGTCGCGGTGCTGCAAAAA
Organism: Methylibium sp.; assembly: GCF_013817365.1. Classification (GTDB taxonomy): domain Bacteria; phylum Pseudomonadota; class Gammaproteobacteria; order Burkholderiales; family Burkholderiaceae_C; genus Methylibium. The sequence continues at coordinate 3,347 of NZ_JACDCU010000202.1, forward strand.
GGCTACCTGATCGCCGAACGCGTGCTGCGGCCCGCGCTGGTGACCGTGACCGCGCCCAAGTAGTCAAAGGCGGCCTGCGGGCCGCTTGAAGAACCGGACACCGTCCGCACCTCAATCGCAACCGAATTCAGTTTGAAGGAGTTTTGACCATGGCCAAGATCATCGGCATCGACCTGGGCACCACGAACTCGTGCGTCGCCATCATGGAAGGCAACACCACCCGCGTGATCGAGAACAGCGAGGGTGCGCGCACCACGCCTTCGATCATTGCGTACCAGGAAGACGGCGAGATCCTCGTCGGCGCCTCGGCCAAGCGCCAGGCGGTGACAAACCCGCGCAACACGCTGTATGCGGTCAAGCGCCTGATCGGCCGCAAGTTCACCGAGAAGGAAGTGCAGAAGGACATCGATCTGATGCCCTACTCCATCGTCGCGGCCGACAACGGCGACGCCTGGGTGGAAGTGCGTGGCAAGAAGCTGGCCCCCCCGCAAGTCAGCGCCGAAGTGCTGCGCAAGATGAAGAAGACCGCCGAGGACTATCTGGGCGAGCCGGTCACGGAGGCCGTGATCACTGTGCCCGCGTACTTCAACGACGCGCAGCGCCAAGCCACCAAGGACGCCGGGCGCATCGCGGGCCTGGACGTCAAGCGCATCATCAACGAGCCGACCGCCGCGGCCCTGGCCTTCGGCCTGGACAAGCACGGCAAGGGCGACCGCAAGATAGCGGTCTATGACCTCGGCGGCGGCACCTTCGACATCTCGATCATCGAGATCGCCGATGTCGACGGCGAGATGCAGTTCGAGGTGCTGGCCACCAACGGCGACACCTTTTTGGGCGGCGAAGACTTCGACCAGCGCATCATCGAATACGTCATCGCCGAGTTCAAGAAGGAGCAAGGCGTCGATCTGGGCAAGGACGTGCTCGCGCTGCAGCGCCTGAAGGAGGCGGCCGAGAAGGCCAAGATCGAGCTCTCCAACAGCACGCAGACCGACATCAACCTGCCCTACATCACGGCGGATGCCAACGGCCCCAAGCACCTCAACATCAAGCTCACGCGCGCCAAGCTCGAAGCGCTGGTCGAGGAGCTGATCGAGCGCACCATGGCGCCGTGCCGCACGGCGATCAAGGACGCGGGGGTCAGCGTCGGCGACATCAACGACGTGATCCTGGTCGGCGGCATGACCCGCATGCCCAAGGTGCAGGACAAGTGCAAGGAGTTCTTCGGCAAGGAGCCGCGCAAGGACGTCAACCCCGACGAGGCGGTGGCCGTCGGTGCGGCGATCCAGGGCCAGGTGCTCGGCGGCGACCGCAAGGACGTGCTGCTGCTCGACGTGACCCCGCTGTCGCTCGGCATCGAAACACTCGGTGGCGTGATGACCAAGATGATCACCAAGAACACCACCATCCCGACCAAGTTCGCGCAGACTTTCAGCACGGCCGACGACAACCAGCCGGCCGTGACGATCAAGGTGTTCCAGGGCGAGCGCGAGCTGGCGGCCGCCAACAAGATGCTCGGCGAGTTCAACCTCGAAGGCATCGCCCACGCGCCGCGCGGCATGCCGCAGATCGAGGTGAGCTTCGACATCGACGCCAACGGCATCCTGCACGTGGGCGCCAAGGACAAGGGCACCGGCAAGGAAAACAAGATCACCATCAAGGCCAACTCGGGTCTCTCGGAAGCCGAGATCCAGGCGATGGTCAAGGACGCCGAACTCAACGCGGCCGATGACAAGAAGAAGCTCGAACTGGTGCAGGCCCGCAATCAGGCCGACGCCATGATTCACAGCGTCAAGAAGAGTCTGGCAGAGCACGGCGAAAAGCTCGACGCCGGCGAGAAGGAGAAGATCGAGACCGCGATCAAGGACGCCGAAGAAGCGCTCAAGAGCGAGGACAAGGCCGACATCGAAGCCAAGACCGACGCGCTCATGACCGCGAGCCAGAAGCTTGGAGAGAAGGTCTATGCCGACATGCAGGCGGCTCAGCAGGCAGCGACCGCTGCCGGCGCGGCGGGCGGCGAGGCCAAAGCGGAGACCGCCCCGGCCGACGAGAACGTGGTCGATGCTGACTTCAAGGAAGTCAAGGACCAGAAGTAAGGACTACCGTGACGGCTGCGGCCGTCCGGTCGTCTTCGCCGCGTTCGAGTGCTGCAGACAGGTGTCTGCACCTCGACGCGGCGTTGTTGTTCAAGCAGGGCACATGGAAGAAGGCGCGTGAGCATGGCAAAGCGTGACTACTACGAAATCCTCGGCGTCGTTAAGAACGCGAGCGACGAGGACATCAAGAAGGCCTACCGCAAGCTGGCCATGAAGCACCACCCTGACCGCAACCAGGGCGAGGGTGCAGCGAAGTCGGAAGAGCAGTTCAAGGAAGCCAAGCAGGCCTACGAAATCCTGTCCGAACCGGCCAAGCGCCAAGCCTACGACCAGTACGGCCACGCGGGCGTCGAGCAGATGGGCGGGCGCGGCGGGCCGGGCACCGAAGGTTTCGGCGGCTTCGCCGAGGCCTTCGGCGACATCTTCGGCGACATCTTCGGCGCCGGTGGCGCCGCAGGGCAGCGCCGCGGCGGCTCGCAGGTCTACCGCGGCGGCGACCTCAGCTACGCGATGGAAATCTCGCTCGAGGAAGCGGCGCGCGGCAAGGAAACGCAGATCCGCATCCCGAGCTGGGAAGAATGCAACGTGTGCGAAGGCAGCGGTGCGAAGCCCGGCACCAGTGCCAAGCCCTGCCCCACCTGCCACGGCTCGGGCCAGGTGCATCTGCGCCAGGGCTTCTTCAGCATCCAGCAGACCTGCCCCAACTGCCACGGCAGCGGCAAGATCATTCCCGATCCCTGCGTCGCCTGCACCGGCGTCGGCCGCATCAAGACCAACAAGACGCTCGAGGTCAAGATCCCCGCCGGCATCAACGAAGGCATGCGCATCCGCTCGGCCGGCAACGGCGAGCCGGGCACGAACGGCGGGCCGCCGGGCGACCTCTACATCGAGATCCGCATCAAGGCCCACGACATCTTCGAGCGTGACGGCGACGACCTGCACTGCACGGTGCCCGTGGGCATCGCCACCGCCGCCCTGGGCGGCGGGGTGGAAGTGCCCACCCTGGGCGGCAAGGCCGAGATCGAACTGCCCGAAGGCACCCAGCACGGCAAGACCTTCCGCTTGCGCGGCAAAGGCGTGCGCGGCATTCGCTCGAGTTACCCGGGTGACCTGTACTGCCACGTGGCAGTGGAAACGCCCATTAAGCTGACCGAGCCGCAGAAGAAGCTGCTCAAGGAGCTGGACGAAAGCTTCAAGAAGGGCGGCGACCGCCACTCGCCCAACGCCAAGAGCTGGACGGACCGGGTCAAGGATTTGTTCAAGTAGGGCGGCCGCCGTGGACGCGCCGGATCAGTGCACGAGAGGGCCCTCGCCCTCCCGGCACTGATCCGGCAGCTTCAGCGAATCCGCTTGCGGCGGAGAACGCCCACGGCTCCCAGGGCCAGCCCAACGAGTGCCAGCGTGCCGGGTTCGGGCACAGTGCTGTCAGCCTCCCGGCCCCATATCGAGACGTGCGAGATTGCGCCTCCGTTTGGCCAGAAGCCGGTCATGACGATGTTTTCGGTGCCGTCCCATGCAGTCAGGTCATAGAAGTAATAAGACGGGTCGTGGTTACCGTCCTTGATCGCTAGTGCAGTGCGCGTGATGTTCTAGAACTTATTCGTGCCGGCATACTCCAATCGCCCAGGAGGCTGGAGCGATGCGGGTTGCCAAGACGATTGAGCTGGACGAGCACACCGAGCGGGAACTGCG
>NZ_JACDCU010000562.1 GCF_013817365.1 Methylibium sp.
GGAAGCCAAGGACCTGGTCGACGGCGCACCGAAGGCCGTCAAGGAAGGCATCGCCAAGGCCGACGCCGAAGCCGCCAAGAAGAAACTCGAGGACGCCGGCGCCAAGGCCGAACTCAAGTAAGCGGTTTTGAAAAGGGGCTGGAAGCCGGGTTCGGCTTCCAGCCTTCGTCGCTTCGGGGGCCATATAGCCCTCGGAGAGCACCTGAAAAGCTCTTACTCGATAATCGAGGGCTTTTCAAGTGTTCTCTGAACCGACTGCAGAGAACCGGTTTGGTCGGACTGGGGTGCAATGCCCCGGTTGTCCGCCAGCGGCTGGTAGTGGCCAGCCACCAAGCATCAGACGCAAGGTCTGAATCGCCAGTCACCGATGGACAGTGTGCCCCAGGCGGGCCGCCGTCTTCGACACGGAGTGTTTATGGCGCAAGCAACCCCCTACAGCTATACCGAGCGCAAGCGCATCCGAAAGAGTTTCGGAAAGCGCGAGAACGTCTTGGGCGTGCCTTATCTGCTGACGATGCAGAAGGATTCTTACGTTGCCTTTCTGCAGAAAGACGTGCCGCCACAAAAGCGGAAAACGGAGGGCTTGCAGGCCGCCTTCGTCTCCGCCTTCCCGATCGTCTCGCACAACGGGTTCGTGGAGATGAAGTTCATCGAATTCAACATGGCTCGGCCCGCGTTCGACACGCGCGAGTGCCAGCAGCGCGGCCTGACCTACGCGTCGGCCGTGCGGGCCAAGCTGCAGATGATCATCTATGACCGCGAAACCTCGACCAGTCAGTCGAAGGTGGTCAAGGAGATCAAGGAGCAGGAGGTCTACATGGGCGAAGTGCCGCTCATGACCGACTACGGCTCCTTCATCGTCAACGGCACCGAGCGCGTCATCGTCTCGCAGTTGCACCGGTCGCCGGGCGTGTTCTTCGAGCACGACAAGGGCAAGACGCACTCGAGCGGCAAGCTGCTGTTCAGCGCGCGGATCATCCCCTACCGCGGCTCCTGGCTGGACTTCGAGTTCGACCCGAAGGACATCCTTTATTTCCGCGTCGATCGCCGCCGCAAGATGCCGGTGACGATCCTGCTCAAGGCCATCGGCCTGTCTCCCGAGCAGATCCTCGCCAACTTCTTCGTGTTCGACAACTTCCGCCTGATGGACGTCGGCGCGCAGATGGAGTTCGTGGCCGATCGCCTGCGCGGCGAGATCGCCCGCTTCGACATCACCGACAAGGCCGGCGTCGTCGTCATCGAGAAGGACAAGCGCATCACCGCGCGCCACACGCGCACGTTGGAGCAATCCGGCACGAGCTTCGTTTCGGTGCCGGAAGATTTCCTCGTCGGCCGCGTGCTGGCCAAGGACATGGTCGATGCGGAAACAGGCGAGATCGTCGCCAAGGCTAATGACGAGCTGACGGAAGCGCTGCTCAAGAAGCTGCGCGTCGCCGGCCTCAAAGAGATCCAGTGCCTCTACACGAACGAACTGGACATGGGCGGCTACATCTCGCAGACGCTCACCGCCGACGAGACCGCCGACGAGTTGGCCGCGCGCGTGGCCATCTACCGCATGATGCGCCCCGGCGAGCCGCCGACGGAAGACGCGGTGCAGGCCCTGTTCAACCGTCTCTTCTACAACGAGGACACCTACGACCTCTCGCGCGTCGGCCGCATGAAGTTCAACGCCCGCGTCGGGCGGGACACGGCCGAAGGCCGCATGGTGCTGGCCAACGACGACATCCTCGACGTGGTCAAGATCCTGGTCGAGCTGCGCAACGGCCGCGGCGAGGTCGATGACATCGACCACCTCGGCAACCGCCGCGTGCGCTGCGTGGGCGAGCTGGCAGAAAACCAGTACCGCTCGGGCCTCGCCCGCATCGAGAAGGCGGTGAAGGAGCGTCTCGGCCAGGCCGAGACCGAAGCGCTCATGCCGCACGACCTGATCAACTCCAAGCCGATCTCCGCGGCGCTCAAGGAGTTCTTCGGCGCGTCGCAGCTGAGCCAGTTCATGGACCAGACCAACCCGCTTTCCGAGATCACGCACAAGCGGCGCGTCTCGGCCCTGGGCCCGGGCGGTCTGACCCGCGAGCGTGCCGGCTTTGAGGTGCGCGACGTGCACCCGACGCACTACGGCCGCGTGTGTCCGATCGAAACGCCGGAAGGCCCGAACATCGGCCTGATCAACTCGCTGGCGCTGTATGCGCAGCTCAACGAGTACGGCTTCCTCG
>NZ_JACDCU010000563.1 GCF_013817365.1 Methylibium sp.
CCCCCCCCCCCCCCACCGCCGCACCGAAGCGAAGCCCGCCGCCCGCCCGCGGCTTTGCGGCCCGCCAAAACCAAGCAACTCAGAACCCCAAACTCGCCAGCAGATCGTCTACCTCGCCCTGGTCCTGCACAACGTCCGTCCTGCCCTGCGGGTCCACCACCGGCCCGTTGAGCAGCGTGGCCTCGACCTTTTGCGCCTGCTCCGGCGGCGCCGCCTGCAGCAGCAGCTTGACCAGGCTGTCTTCCAGGTCGCTGGCCAAAGCCACCACCTTGGCGACCACCTGGCCGGTCAGGTCGTGAAAATCCTGGGCCATCATGATGTCGGTCAGGTGGCCGTCGATGCGCGCCGTGGCCGACTCGACATCGCCCACGAAGTTCATCACTGCGCCCGAGGCCACCGCCTTGACCGGATCGGCCACGATGGCCGCGGCGATGCGGCGCGTCTCGGCGGCGATGTGGCTGTGCTCGGTCTTGGCATGGTCCACCGAGTTGAGCACCTTGTCGGCAGCCGCGCCGGTTTTCTCGGCGATGTAGTTCAGCCGGCTGCGCGCGTCGGGCAGGCCCTCGGCAGCGCTTTGCAGTTTGGGCATGACGCCGAGCTGCGACAAGGTGTCGTGCAGCTGACGAGTGATGTGCCCCAGCTGCTGGAACACCTCGGGCGAAGCAGCAGCGGCGCCGACGGCAGGAGCGGCGCAGGCGCTTGCGCTCGGGGCCGTCTTCACGGCCTCATCAATCAACAGCATGTCGATGTCCTTCAGGCCGTGGCCGCGAGTTTTTGCATGATCTTCTGCACCTTCTCTTCCAAGGTGGCCTTGGTGAAGGGCTTGACGATGTAGCCGGCGGCACCCGTCTGGGCGGCCAGCACGATGTCTTCCTTGCGCGCCTCGGCGGTGACCATCAGCACGGGGATGTGCTTGAGGCTGTCGTCGGACTTCACCGCCTTGAGCAGGTCGAAGCCGTTCATGTTGGGCATGTTGATGTCGCTGACCACGAAGTCGAACTTCGTGTTCTTGAGCATCTGCAGCGCGACCGCGCCGTCTTCGGCTTCTTCGGCATTGTTGTAGCCGATCTCCTTGAGCAGGCCGCGCACGATGCGCCGCATGGTCGAGAAGTCGTCCACGATCAGGAATTTGAGGTCGGGTGTGCTCATGGTGCTGGGGTCCTCGCGAGGAAACGGGTGTCGCGGATGAGGCGGGGTCTACAAGGGTTATCGGGTGATGGCCGGCGCACTTGAGGCCGTCGCCGCCATCTCGACGGGCAGCGCGAGCAGCTCTGGCGGCAGCGTCGGCAAAGTCGGCAGCGTCGGCAGCTCGGGCGGTGCTGCATCGGCCTCGTTCGGAACGACGCCGTGCAAGCGGTCTTCGGCGTCGCGGTTCATCACGATGATGCTGATGCGCCGGTTGATCGGGTTGAGCGGCTGCTCGCGGTCGTATAGCAGGCTGGCGGCCAGGCCCTGCACGCGCAGCACTTGCGCATCGGCCAGGCCGCCGGCGAGCAGTTCGCGCCGCGAGGCATTGGCGCGGTCGCTCGAGAGCTCCCAGTTGCTGTAGCCGGCCACGCCCGAGCCGAACGGCGCGGCGTCGGTGTGGCCCTCCAGCGTGAGCTTGTTGGGCACCTCGGTCAGCACGCCGGCGATGGTGCGCAGCAACTCGCGCATGTAGGGCTGCACCACCGAGGAGCCGGTCGTGAACATCGGCCGGTTCTGCTCGTCGACGATCTGGATGCGCAGGCCGTCCTGCGTCATGTCGAGCCGCATCTGCGACCCGAAGGGGGCCAGCCTCTCGCTGCTGGCGATCAGGTCCTCGACACGAAGCTTGAGCGTCAGCAGCTGCTGCGCTTCTTCTTCCTTCTGCCGTGCCTTCAGGGCCCGCAGCGTGTAGTGCTTGCGCTGCGCTTCGACATCGCCCTTCTTGCGCTGGCCATCGCTCAGGGTAAGGTCCTCGCCGCCGCCGCGCAGCACGCTCGACGAATCGCCCGAGCCGGCGCCGCCGAGCATGGAGATCTTCACCGGGTTGTTGAAGTAGTCCTGGATGCCCTTGCGGTCGCCTTCGGTGGTCGAGCCCAGCAGCCACATGAGCAGGAAGAAGGCCATCATCGCCGTCACGAAGTCGGCGTAGGCGATCTTCCAGGCGCCGCCATGGTGAGCGTGGCCGCCCTTCTTGACGCGCTTGATGATGATCGGCTGCAGTTTCTTGGCGTCACCGGCCATGCTC
>NZ_JACDCU010000564.1 GCF_013817365.1 Methylibium sp.
CTCGCAGGCGCAGAGGATGCGCAAGGGTGCGAAGGCATGGAGGGGTCGCGGGCTGGCTCAGGGGCGCCCCTTTTGTGTGCCAGCTTGGTCCGTCGCAGTCGACGCTTGCCGTAAATTCGACAGGCGCCCTGCCCCCCACCTGCCCTATGCGCCGCCGCCGCGGTGGCGAACGCCTCACTCGTGCCGCAGCGCCTCGATGGGCAGCAGCGCAGCAGCGCGCCGCGCCGGATAAAAACCGAAGAACACACCCACCGCGGCCGAAAAGCCGACCGCAAGCACGATGGCGCTTGCGCTCATCACGACCTGCCAGCCGGCAAACGCCGCCACGGCAGCTGTCACTCCGGCGCCGAGCAGCACGCCGATCGCGCCGCCCGCCAGCGACAGGCTCACCGCCTCGATCAGGAACTGCGCCAGGATGTCGCGGCTTCTCGCACCGACGGCCCGGCGCAGGCCGATCTCGCGGGTGCGCTCGGTCACGCTGACCAGCATGATGTTCATGATGCCGATGCCGCCGACCAGCAGGCTCACGCCGGCCACCGCCGCGAGCAGCAGGGCCAGCACACGGCCGGTTTCCTCCTGCGCCTGCATCACTTCGGTGAGGTTGCGCACGTTGAAATCGTCGTCTTTGCCGGGCTCCAGCCGGTGGCGCTGGCGCATCAGCGAACGGATGCCGGCCTCGGCCGCCGCCATGCTCATGCCTTCGTGCACCTTGACGCTGACGACGTACACCCGCTTGACCGGCCCGCCCAGCCAGCTGTTGATGCGATTGCGGAAGGTCGAGATCGGCATCATCAGCGTGTCGTCCTGGTCTTCGCCCTGGGCGTTCTGGCCTTTGCGGGACAGCACGCCGATCACGGTGAGCGGGACTTGCCGCACGCGGATCACGCGGTCGAGCGGATCTTCGGCGCCGAACAGTTCGCGCGCCACCGTATCGCCGAGGATCACCACCTTGCCCGAGCCGGCCAGCTCGGCGGCATCGAAATCGCGCCCCTTCGCCAGCGGCCAGTTGCGCGAGACCAGATAGTCGGGCGTCGTTCCGACGGCGCGCGTGGCCCAGTTGACGTTGCCCGACACCACCTGCACCGTGCCATGCAGCGAGGGCGCCGCCACCATGACTTCGGGAATCTCCGCGGCGATCGCCTGCGCGTCGGCCTCGGTCAGCCGCTGGCCGCTGGAAGCGCCCAGCCGCAGGCCCGACGCCGACACCGCGCCGGGCAGCACCAGCATCAGGTTGCTGCCCAGCGCCTTGATCTGCTCGGCAATGCGCTGCTGCGCGCCGTTGCCGATGGCCAGCGTGGTGATCACCGCGGCCACGCCGATCATCACGCCGAGCATGGTGAGCACGCTGCGCATCGGGTTGGCGGTGAGGGCGCGCCAGGCGGAGCGCAGGGCGGCGAAGGCGTTCATGCCGGCTGCCTCGGTGCCGGCGCATACGGCGACGCTGGCTGCCGCGCATCCTCCACCACTCTCCCATCGCGAAACACGATCCGCCTTCGCGCCCAGGCGGCGATGTCGGCCTCGTGCGTCACCAGGATCACGGTGATGCCGCTCTCGTTCAAGCCCGCGAGCAGCCGCATCACTTCTTCCGAGGTGGCGCTGTCGAGCGCGCCTGTGGGCTCGTCGGCCAGGATCAGCTGCGGCCGGTTGACCAGCGCACGGGCAATCGCCACGCGCTGCTGCTGGCCGCCCGACAGCTCGGCGGGCGTGTGGCCGGCGCGCTCCTGAAGGCCGACCTCGCGCAGGCAGTCGAGTGCGCGCGCTTGGCGCTCCCGGGCCGCCACGCCGGCATAAACCAGCGGCAGCTCGACGTTTTCGCGCGCCGAGGTGCGGGGCAGCAGATTGAACTGCTGGAACACGAAGCCGATGCGGCGGTTGCGCAGGGCGGCCAGCGCGTCGCCCGACAAGCCATCGACCGGCTCGCCGTCCAGGCGCAGGCTGCCGCTCGTGGGCTGGTCGAGGCAGCCGAGCAGGTTCATCAGCGTGCTCTTGCCCGACCCCGAAGCGCCCATGATGGCGACGAACTCGCCGGCGTCGATGTCGAGCGACACACCGCGCAGCGCATGCACCTCGCCCGCGGCGCTGCCGCTGCGGTAGGTCTTGACGAGGTCACGCGCCTCGATGAGCGCCATCGGCCAGCCCTTGTGCCCGGATCAGAACGGCCCGCGCGGGCCGCGTCGCGCAGGCGCCGAGCCGGTGCCCGCGCCCTCCACGC
>NZ_JACDCU010000565.1 GCF_013817365.1 Methylibium sp.
CTGACTTGAAGAGAAAGCTCATGCGCTACATCCGCAAGTACAACGAACAACCCAAGCCCGTGAAGTGGAAGTACTTCGATCCAACACGGCGAATTACTCCCGATTCAATCGTTACGGCCCACTAGTCTTGTTGCTGAGGCTGAAGTCGCAGTCGTGATTGCCAGGGCAGAACACAAAATGAACCGGCAATTATTTCTCGGTCTGAATCGCAGACCGTACTGCGATAAACAGGCCTTCAGCCGCCGCATATTGCGTAGGCTTTCCGCTGAAGGCGATGTCTCCCGACACAATGACAAACACGGTAGTCGCATCGGGCAGTGAAGAGAAGACGCAGGCAGCGATGCTGCTGCCTTTGTCGAGGATCCAGTCTTTGTCTGATCTGATGTGAATGTCGCTGAGGTGAAGAACAACTGCGGTCAAGTACCTCCCTGGATGTCGTCTCATGACGATCTGTTGACGATTGAGTCCCTTTAGCAACGCTGGCACATCGTCGGTGGGCAACCGTTGAAGTCGATGATGTTGCATCGGAGTTGAAACGGAGCCGTCACCACTTTGAAGCCAGTTTCGGCCAGCTCCTCGATTGTTGCCGCTGTGAGCGTGCGAGCGACAGCTTTGCGGCGATGAATCCTAAACCGTGACTGTCGCTGAAGGGTCGCAAACGTCCTGCGGAAGGCCCAACGGGCTTCCCGATAGCAGGCATCGAGAGACGCCGCAGCGCCGCGTGAACATACATGCTCGGGCGTCGTCGCAGCTTGCCACGCCGCGGTGCTGTAGCAATCGCCGCTTTGCCGTGGCAAATCCGTAGCACTGGCGCGGGTGCCGCGAGCCGCAAAGAGGCATCCAAACCCGTCAGGCTCTCGCATGAGCATCACTCGCAACCCATTGATTAACATGCACGAATGGGTCTGATGCCAGGAGCGCCCTACATCGTCCGTCCCACCAATGCGTGGACCGATAAAGAGAAGATTAGTGCAATCAGATCACCCACTTAGCCCATGGCGCCTGTCTACAGCCCCAATGATGGACTGGACCGATCGCCACTGCCGCTACTTCCACCGGCTGCTGAGTCGGCACACGCGCCTGTACACCGAGATGGTCACGACGGGCGCGCTGCTGCACGGCGATGTGCCCAGGCACCTGGATTTCAATGCCGAGGAGCACCCCGTCGCCTTGCAACTCGGCGGCAGCGAGCCGGCCGATCTGGCCGCCTGCGCGAAGCACGGTGAGCGGTGGGGTTACGACGAAATCAACCTCAACTGCGGCTGCCCCAGCGAGCGCGTGCAGCGCGGCGCTTTCGGTGCCTGCCTCATGGCCGAGCCCGAACTCGTGGCCGAAGGCGTCAAGGCGATGGTCGACGCGGTGAGCATTCCTGTGACGGTGAAGCACCGTATCGGCATCGACAAGGCGGAAAGCTACCCCTTCGTGCGGGATTTCGTCGGGACCGTGGCGGCCGCCGGTTGCACCGTTTTCCTCGTGCACGCGCGCAATGCCTGGCTCAAAGGCCTGAGCCCGAAGGAGAACCGCGAGGTGCCGCCGCTGCGCTACGAACTCGTGCACCGGCTGAAGCACGATTTTCCGGCGCTCACCATTGTTCTCAATGGCGGTATCACGACAAGCGAGCAGATCGAAGAGCAGTTGCGGCACGTCGATGGCGTGATGCTCGGCCGCGAGGCCTACCACCATCCGTGGACGATGGCTTCGTGGGACGCGTGCTTCTTCGGCGCAGCGCCGCACGAACGGGAGCGCAGCGAGATCGAGGCGCGCATGGTCGAGTACATGGAGCGCGAGCGGGCCTTGCGCGGCGAGCCCTGGTCGCACGTATCGCGTCACATGCTGGGGCTGTGGAACGGCACCCCGGGTGCGCGCAAATGGCGGCAGGTGTGGTCGGATCACCGGCTCAAGGGCGAATCGCCAGCTGCCGTATCGGCAATGGCGCGGCGCAGTGCACGGCAGGCCGACGCAGTGTTCGCGGGCTGAGCGCATCAGCCACGCGTGCTGCGGAGCGCGGGCTCAGGTGGGTCGATCGGCCGATTGCGGCGGCTGATGCACAGCCGCCTTACCCGGCCATGTCGCGAGCACCACCCCGGCCAGCGCCAGCGCGAATGCGCCGGCCTGCATCGCATCGATGCGCTCGCCCAGTAATAACGTGCCGACCGCCGCGGCACTGACCGGCAGCAGCACCGTGTAGACGCCGGCCGAAGACGCCGGCAC
>NZ_JACDCU010000203.1 GCF_013817365.1 Methylibium sp.
CTCCATGGTTCGGCTCCAGTCGATGAACGAGGCGGATTGCCTCGATCAACAACATGGCAGAGCCGGACGCTCAACGCACCACCACCGGCGTAGCCGGAGCGCCTACCGCGCGAGCGGTTTAGTCCTCAGACTGATCTGCGACGTTCGACACCGATCAGCGAAATTCAGCAGCCGCCGAAAGCGGTCCCCGAAGAGGCCAACGAGCGACCGACCGGTCTACGCATTGAAGCGGTCCCTCGCTTCCGAGATCAGTGGTGGCTCATCGCCGAACGTCTGCTCGTCGCAGCCTGCGACAGGCGCTGTCGACCCAATCCGGAAACTCGATCGACGCATTTCAGCGCCTTGAAGCGGTCGTCCATAGTGCAGTTTGAGCCGGAGCACCGGAGCCCCAGCGCAGTCAGGCGCTGCATGAACTCCAGCGGCGACATCACGATGTGGATGGTGTGGTCGCTCCGGGGCCTTTTTGAGCTTGAGCGCGAACTGTCCGGCGGCATTGCACTGCACCCGTTCGTTGGCCAGCGCCGGGCGCGTGATGGAGCGACAGGAGCGACACACCTGCTCGAGCCGCTTGCGCTCGTCGGCGCTGCGGCGCACGACGGTGGATTAAAACCCTGCTCGTCCGAAAACACCGCCTGCGCGAGCGCGGCGTTTCGCGGCATCGTGAAGTCTTTCTGCTCGCCGGTGTGTATTCGCTCGCGGGCGCACCGTCGCGCGGCGCTCCGATCTCAGTAGCTGCCGGGCGGAAGATCCGATGGGAAGCAATGCGGGTGCTTGAATCCGTTCGGCGATTCTGCCGCTGCCAGATACAGGATGTCATCGGTTCCGGCGTAGCCGACACCCCCAGGAATGCCGCCGGTCAGCGCCGACAGCGCACGCATCCGGTAGGCGATCACATGGTCGGCACAGGCGCTGTCGCCACTGACGCCGAGCCCACCGATGACCTTGCCGCCGATATAGAGCGGTACGCCACCGCCGAATGTGATGATGCCGCCGGCTACGTCCCCTTCGCCCTTCTTCTGCGGCAGGAAATCAGGGTTGAACGGATTCGAATTGTTCAGCCCGTACAGCGATCCGCCCGGCTGCGTCGCTGAATACAGGTTCGCGGTCGACAACGGTAGACCGTCGTTGCTGAAGTCGTTCGCGGTGCCCGCCTTGGCGATCGAGATAGCGCGACTGCCCGGCCAGGCATCTCCGATCTTGATCACCGAGCACAGCACGCCTTCGCGATCGACCACTGCCGACCACATCCGGTTTGGCGTGAAGATGCCGCCGTTGCCTGACGCGACGACCACGGCGAGCTTGCTCTGCACCGTCTCGACCGTGGCAGCCGGAATGCCGCATTTCTTGTCGGCGAATGCTGGGCCGGCGACGGCGATTGCCGTCGAAGCGATCAGCAGATTCTTCATGATCTTGCGCATGGTTGTCTTCCTTGGGCGTGCACCTTGGTGCAGGGTTGGTGGAGCGCGACGCCCGCATCAGGTGAAACGGCCACCGTGATCGATGCGGAACGATTGATGCTTGACGGTGGGGTTCGACACGTCCATCCCTATGCTGACGAGATTCGCGCTGCACAGCTCGGTGCGCTGCGTGGTGGCCGGGAACACCGCACCGAGCGCCTCGCCGATGCCCTTCAAGCCGTCGGTGACGGCGATCAGGGATGTCGTGCGGTGCCGTCGGGCAGGTCCCCCATTGCCAGGTAGATGGCCTTGTTGCGCACAACTGCGTCCTCGCGAATCCTCACCCGCAGCGTCGAAGAAGACCACCGGGTACATCGGCTCCAGCGGCCGGGCCTGCCAGGCACCGACCCGTGGCGTGTCCGGTTTTGCCATTGATTACGTACAGCCTGGTGAAGGCCTTCGATTGGCCTTCGTCGACCACCAGGAGAACGGCCATGTCGCATATTCCCACGCTCGGTCACGCCCTCAAAACACATCCCACCTTGCCTCGCGTCAAGGCTTTTTACGGCATCCTGTCCGCGGCGACCGCGGCCGCCGTAATCGCGAGCATCACGATCGCCGTATTGAGCAGAACCCCGGCCGCTTCCAACGAGAACCACATGGCCACCCTGCCATCGGCACCTGTGCCCTTGGACGTGCCGCCCGGGACCAGCGTGCCGGATGCCAGCACGGTCTTTCACGGCAGGGACATGCCGGTTGAAGAGCCCGTGCCGACGTTCTGATCGGGGCCGGGAGCGCTGATGCAGCAGGTCTCCACCGGCGTGTTGCTCAGTGTCTGGCTGCCAAGCCTGTTCGGTTTTGCGCTGGGCAGCCTCTGCTTGGTCTGCCGTTCACCGCGATCACACTGTTCGCGGTGTAGAGGGGACGGCGACTGCGGCCGCAGGAGCGTCAGCGCTCATCGGCCTGCTCACCGCCGCCTAGACGCCGGCGCATGCCGTCGCGACGGCCGAGCCGCCTCGTGGCAACCATCGCGTGTAGAACGAGACGCGGCGAATCGCCGACGCAACGGGCAGCCGACGACGAGCAGGCTTGTCCCCATCTTGACGTCGGCCTTGAAGCCGGCGAGCGCGATTGCTGACGAGCCGGCGGCAATTGCATCAAGGCCAGCGCGCTGGCCAATCCCCGACCGTGCGCCCGCCGAAGCTCAACGCGCCAGGCCGGCGCGAGCGCCCAGGTACAGCCGCAGATTGCTCACGCGGCGCTGCGCCGCACCAATCTTCTTGCATCTTACGTGTCCGGTTAGGGCGCCACAACTCGTACTGGAGGGGTGAACCCCCAGACCGCAGGAGTATCGCGATTGAACATGATTCCACCACTGACTGATGTGCTTGGCTGGGCGGCGGCTGCGCTCACCTTGCTCGCCTTCACGTGCAACGGCATCGTCCGACTGCGTTACGCAGCGCTTGCGGCCAATTCCGCATTCATTGCCTACGGCGTGAGCGCCCAGCTGTGGCCGGTCCTGGCCCTGCACTTTGTGCTCGCGCCGATCAATCTGTGGCGCCTGGCGCAGACGCTGCAACGGACCATGCATCCTGTCACGCCGACGCTGGTTCCATTGCGCGAGCCCCCTCTTGCGCAACGCCCGACTGAGATGCGCCGCGCCGACACGCCGACCAGCGAGGCTGCGATGGTGATGACCGACTGCCCTGCGACAAACTGCCACACCACACGTCGGAGGCCGCCTCGTAGCTGCTCGACCCGGCCGTTCGCGTCGGCTCGTTTAGCTGGACGAGCGCGACGATGTCCTCGCGGCCTTCCTGGACGAATGGCCGCGACTGGGCGGCGTCTATATCGGACCGTTCGAGGACAACGTCGGGATGCGCCCCGTCTGCGGGCATGAGACCCTGTTGAGTAGACGGCCAGACCCCTCGTGACCGGCGCAGGGTTCCCAGCCACCGCCGTCACGGTGCGCTAGCAAATCGACCAGTGCTGACCGCTGAACTATGCCGCCTTCGGGGCTGTCTAGTGTTCCGAGTTAGAAATTCATTGAACTATAGATAGTCATTGAAGTCAGTCGTGTAGTGTTGGTACACGACGAGGCGGCGATGGCAGGAAGACCGAAGGCGGAACTGGTGTTGAGTCAGCCCGAGCGAGAGCAGCTCGTGGCGCTGACGCTGCGTCGCAAGACGGCGCAGGCCTTGGCGCTGCGAGCACGCATCGTCTTGGGGTGCGCCGATGGTTCGGACAACCAAGATGTCGCTGCGCGCCAGCGAGTCACGAAGCAGACGGTTTCCAAGTGGCGAGCGCGCTTTGTCGAACGCCGACTCGACGGCCTTTTCGATGCGCCGCGTCCCGGAGCGCCGCGTAGCATCGACGACTCGCGTGTGGACGCGCTCATTGCCAAGACGCTGGAGTCGGTTCCTGTTGGCGCGACCCACTGGAGCACGCGCAGCATGGCGCGCGAAGCGGGTTTGTCGCAGACGGCGGTGTCGCGCATCTGGCGCACTTTCGGGCTGCAGCCGCACCGGCAGGAGACGTTCAAGCTCTCCACCGACCCGCTGTTCGTCGAGAAGGTGCGCGACATCGTCGGGCTGTACCTGGCTCCGCCGCTCAAGGCCATGGTGCTGTGCGTGGACGAGAAGAGCCAGATCCAGGCGCGGGATCGGACGCAGCCCATCCTCCCGCTGGCCCCCGGCCTCCCCGAGCGACGCACCCACGACCACATGCGCCACGGCACGACCACGCTGTTCGCGGCGCTCGACATCGCCACTGGTGAAGTCATCGGCGAGTTGCATCGGCGTCACCGCAGCAGTGAGTTCCTGCAGTTCTTGCGCACCATCGAAGCCAACGTGCCGGCGCAACTAGACATCCACCTCGTGATGGACAACTACGGCACCCACAAGACGCCAGCGATCAAGGCTTGGTTCGCGCGGAATCCGCGCTTCCATGTTCACTTCACGCCGACCTCGGCATCCTGGCTGAATCAGGTCGAGCGCTGGTTCGCCACCTTGACCGAGAAGTACATTGGGCGCGGCACGCATCGCTCGACTCGCCAGCTCGAGACCGCTATCAAGCAGTACCTCGATATCAACAACGCCAACCCGAAGCCTTTCGCTTGGGTCAAGTCCGCCGACGACATCCTTGCAAGCATCGAAAGGTTTTGTCTGCGTATTTCTAACTCAGGACACTAGCGAGCCAGTGAGCGCGGGCGTGACGGTGAGCTGGCCAAACTCGGTGGCGCCGAGGCGGCCGAGCCTCTGGTCGATCGGACGCCGATCACGCGGAACAGGACCCAGACCATCCAGCACGCGGTGAACGGCAGCGTACTCGCCCGGAGCACTGTCAGGGCTTGGGACCGCGGCTCGTCGCGGCCTTGCACCAGAACAACCGGCACACACGAAAACTCGGACAGGCGCCGCTTCTGGCTGAAGCATGGCTTTACGAAAGCCGACCCCGCGCTGATACTCCCGCGCAAACAAGTAGTAAGCGAGGCGTACGGATGGCGAAATTCCCCGATCGCGATGAACTGTCGGTGGGAAACGCGCCTCGTGCTCGGAGCTGATCTTCCGCCGCCGGCTGCAAACGCTGCAGCGGCCGGCACAGTCGACAAGCCATTCGCCACCGCTCTGCACGAGTTGCATGCGATCGCGGGGCAACTCCTGATCGCCGCCCCGAACGACCCGCTCTGGGCGGACCGCGTGCGCGCGCTGGCGCAGCGCCTGGGCATCCTTCAGCAGCGCGCGCTCGACGCCGTGCTGTACCTGCTGCTATACGCTGCCGCCCGTAGGATGGAGCGCTATAGCAGCCACCACGCGCTGGTGTGCGCGGTGATTGCCCGAGAATGCGCCGCCCGGTTGAGCTGGCCCGACCACGAGACCCAGTCGCTCGTTCTGGCGGCGCTGACCATGAACGTCAGCATCACCGCCTTGCAGGACGAGCTGGTCTTTCGCGAGCGCACGCCCACCTTGGCGCAGCGGGTGGCCATCGACGCCCACCCCGACCGTAGCGTCGAGCTGCTCGGCGCGCACGGCGTCACTGATGCACTCTGGCTCGGCGCGGTGGCGCAGCACCACGTAGATTTCAACGTCCTGCAGATCGAGGGCGGCCTGTCTGCCGAGCAACGCCTTGCCCAGGTGCTTCGGCGGGTGGACGTGCTGGCGGCGAAAATCAGCCCTCGACAAAGCCGCCCCGGGCTTCCCGCAACCATGGCCGTCCGCGACGCGTACCTCGGCGTGGACGGTGCAGCCGATGAAGTCGGCGCCGCGTTGACGAAGGCCGTCGGCATCTATCCGCCCGGCAGTCTGGTCACGCTCGAGACTGGCGAGACGGCGATCGTGCTGCGCCGCGGGGCGCGGGCGAGCCGGCCGATCGTGGCCGCCGTGGCCGGTGCAACCCGAGCGCCCTACACGATGGCCGTGCTGCTGGACACGAATGTCAGCGGCTCACGGATCAGGGGGGCCGCCAGCCCGGGCGAGTCACGAATCCCGCTGGACCATGACCGGCTGTTGATGCTGCTGTCCGGCAGCCTCTTCGCGCATGGTGCACCGGCTCAAGCCGCCCTCGAGAGCCTCCAGCGGTCCGAAGAACTCGTAGCGCTTCCGCCGCTGGGCACGCCCAGCGCCGGCCCGTGAGTCAGGACTGCCTTCATCAAGGGCTTGGGGCCGATGAAGTAGAGATCCACGTCGCAGTCGGGGGGCAGCGCCCGGGCCAGCAGTTCCCTTGTCAGACGCCCGTGGCGTGGGGCTAGTGTCGTGAGTTACAAATTCATTGAACTAATGATTCGCATTGGAGTCGGTCGTGTAGTGTTCGGCTACACGGCGAGGCGGCGGCGATGCGAGGACGGCCCAAGGCGCAACTGGTGTTGAGCGAATCCGAGCGCGAGCAGCTTGTGGCGTTGACGATGCGCCGCAAGACGGCGCAGGCCCTGGCGCTGCGAGCACGCATCGTGCTGGGCTGTGCCGAAGGCAGTGACAATAAGGCCGTGGCCGCGCGCCAGCGGGTGACTCAGCAAACGGTCTCGAAGTGGCGTGCCCGCTTTGTCGAGCAGCGCCTGGACGGTCTGCTCGACGCACCGCGCCCGGGTGCGCCGCGCACGATCGACGACGCGCGCGTGGACGCGGTGGTGGCCAAGACGCTGGAGTCGGTGCCCGCCGGTGCCACGCACTGGAGCACGCGAACGATGGCCCGCGAGACGGGCATGACGCAAACGGCCGTCAGCCGCATCTGGCGCGCCTTCGGCTTGCAGCCGCATCGGCAAGAGACCTTCAAGCGCTCCAGCGATCCCCTGTTCGTCGAGAAGGTGCGCGACATCGTCGGCCTGTACCTGGACCCGCCCGTGAAGGCGATGGTGCTGTGCGTGGACGAGAAGAGCCAGATCCAGGCGCTCGATCGCACGCAACCCATCCTGCCGCTGGCCCCGGGCCTCCCCGAGCGGCGCACGCATGACTACGCGCGCCATGGCACGACCACGCTGTTTGGCGCCCTGGACATCGCCACGGGCGAGGTGATCGGCCGCACGCACCGGCGCCACCGCAGCGGCGAGTTCTTGCAGTTCCTGCGCACCATCGAGGCCAATGTGCCCGCCGACCTGGACGTGCACCTGGTGATGGACAACTACGGCACCCACAAGACGCCCACGATCAAGGCCTGGTTCGCACGCCATCCCACCTCTCCGTCGGCATAGACGCGC
>NZ_JACDCU010000566.1 GCF_013817365.1 Methylibium sp.
CTCGACGCCTGTGCCGCACCCGGCGGCAAGACGGCGCACCTGCTCGAACTGGCAGATCCGGACCTGCTTGCGCTCGACGCCGATCCGAAGCGCCTCGTCAAGGTGCATGAAACACTCCAGCGCCTCGGGCTGCGGGCCGAGCTGCAGGCGGCCGACGCCGGCGCCCCGGACACCTGGTGGGACGGGCGGCCCTTCGATGCCATCTTGCTCGATGCGCCCTGCACCGCTTCGGGCATCGTGCGCCGTCACCCCGACGTGCGCTGGCTGCGCCGCCCGGGCGACGTGGCGGCGCTGGCGCAGGTTCAGGCGCGGTTGCTGACCGCGCTGTGGCCGCTGCTCAAACCCGGCGGGCGGTTGCTTTACGCCACCTGCTCCTTGTTCCGGGCCGAAGGCGAGCAGCAGATCGACGCTTTTTTGCAACGCGCGCCTGACGCCAGCCTACGGCCTTGCGCCGGTCGTCTGCTGGGCGTCCCCGACAATCCGCTGCAGGGGACGCAGCCGGCACCACCGCCCGAGACGGATGCTTTTTTCTACGCCCTGCTCGACAAAAACGTGTTCTGACCGCCCGCCCGCTCCAGCCTTTAGTCAAGCCACAAACCAAACTCCTGAATACGTGTTCACCGCCTGGGTCCGATGCTGTTTCCAAGCCCGTGCGGGCCGACGCACGGGGCAGGGCTGGCCGCTGCTGGCGTTCGTCGCGGTACTGCTCGGTTTGGCCGGGCCGCCGGCCGCAGCCGACGGCTTCGACTTGCTCGGCCTCGAGCTCACGCGCAACGAGGAGGGGCTGCTGCTGGCCTACGATGTCCAGGTCGTGCTGCCGCAGGCCGTCGAGCAGGCACTGAGAAAGGGCGTGCCGCTGTACTTCGTGGCTCACTCCGAAGTGTGGCGGCCCCGCTGGTACTGGCGCGACGCCCGTGTTGCCGAGGCCACGCGCAACTGGCGCCTGACCTGGCAGCCGCTGACGCGCCGCTACCGCGTCAATTTCGGCAGCTTGAGCGACAACTACGACACCCTGTCCGGTGCACTCGGCGCCATTGAGCGCGCCACGCGCTGGAAGCTGGCCGACGCCGACCGGCTGGAGGGGGGCGCCGACCACTATGTCGAGTTCAGCTTCCGGCTCGACACCTCGCAGCTACCGCGGCCGCTGCAGATCGGCTTCGAGGGCGAAGCCGACTGGGAGCTGGCCATCGAACGCACGCTGGCCGTGCCGCCGCCCAGCCCACCGGCTGCGGCGCCATCGGCCGTACTGCGTTAGGCCTGCAGGGTAGGCTCACGCCGTGAGTTCGCACCCCCTACGCTGGCGCCGGCGCCTCGCACTGCTGCTCTCGCGCCGTGCGGACGGCGGCACGTCGCGCTGGATGTGGATCGTCTCGCTGGCGGCGACCATCGCCGCAGCGCTGGTGCTGACCTTCCTTCTCGCGATTGCAACCAACAATCGCGAGTTCTACGAGCGCTACTACAACTGGCTGTTGTGGGTCAACGTGGTCATCGCCGGGCTGCTGGTCCTGGTCATCGCCGGGGCCGGCCTGCGGTTGCTGGTGCGGGTGGCGCGCGGGCAATTCGGCTCTCGGCTGTTGCTGCGGCTGGCCGGGATCTTCGCTCTGGTCGGCCTGCTTCCCGGTGTGCTCGTCTATACCGTGAGTTACCAGTTCGTCTCGCGCAGCATCGAGAGCTGGTTCGACGTGCGGGTGGAGGGCGCGCTCGATGCCGGCCTGAACCTCGGCCGCGGCACGCTGGACGCGCTGGTGAATGACCTGGCCGGCAAGACCCGGCTCGCTGCCGAACGGCTGGCCGAGTCGGGCGAGCGCGCCCGCCCCCTGACACTGGAGCGCGTGCGCGAGCAACTGAGCGCGCAGGAGGCAGCGGTGCTGGGCTCTGCGGGCCAGGTGCTGGCCAGCGCCGGCACGGCCGGAATCGGCGGCGTGCTGGCGTCCGAGCGGCCCTCGGCCACGCTGCTGCGTGCCGCCCGCACGAGCCGCGTGACCACCCAGCTGGAAGGCCTGGAAGACGACGCCATCGGCCAGGGTGGCGGCGCGGGCGCGTCGCCCCAGCCGCGGATGCGGGCCGTGGCGCTGATTCCCTCGACCAGCTTTTCGCTCGGTGCCGAGGACAACTACCTGATGATCACGCAGCTGCTGCCGGCCCAGCTCGCGGCCAACGCACTGGCGGTGCAGAGTGCCTACCGCGAATA
>NZ_JACDCU010000013.1 GCF_013817365.1 Methylibium sp.
TGCTCAACGATATCCGCTCGGACATCGAGACCGGCACCAGCCTGTCTTCGGCGTTTCGCAAGCACCCGCTGTATTTCGATGCGCTCTACTGCAACCTGGTGGAAGCCGGTGAGGCAGCCGGCATCCTTGAGACCCTGCTCGAGCGACTGGCCGTGTACCAGGAGAAGACGCTCGAGATCAAACGCAAGATCAAGGGTGCGCTGATGTACCCGGTGGCGGTGCTGGTGGTCGCCTTCATCGTGGTCGCGGTGATCATGATCTTCGTGATCCCGGCCTTCAAGGAAGTCTTCAGCTCCTTCGGCGCCGAGTTGCCGGCGCCTACGCTGCTCGTGATGGCGATATCGGAAGTGTTCGTGGGCTACTGGTGGCTGATCTTCGGTGTGATCGGGGGCGGCACCTACTTCTTCCTGGAGTCGTGGAAGCGCTCCGAGAAGATGCAGAAGTTCATGGACCGCGTGCTGCTCAAGATGCCGGTGTTCGGCGACCTGGTCTACAAGTCGGCGGTCGCCCGCTGGACGCGCACTCTGGCGACGATGTTTGCTGCGGGCGTGCCGCTGGTCGAGGCGCTCGATTCGGTGGGCGGTGCATCGGGCAACGCCGTGTTTGCCGAGGCGACGGAAAAGATCCAGAAGGACGTTTCCACCGGCACGGCCTTGACCACGTCGATGCAGACCACCGGTATCTTCCCGGTCATGGTGCTGCAGATGTCGGCCATCGGCGAAGAGTCGGGCGCTTTGGACCAGATGCTCGGCAAGGCGGCCGAGTTCTACGAGCAGGAGGTCGACGAGGCGGTCAAGGGCCTGTCCAGCCTGCTGGAGCCGATCATCATCGTGGTGCTCGGCACGATCATCGGCGGCATCGTGGTGTCGATGTACCTGCCGATCTTCAAGCTGGGCCAGGTGGTCTGAGGCGGCGTCGCCGGCTTGTCGATGTCCGCTGACTGGCTGGGCGCGCTTCTTTCGCCCTGGGTGCTCGGGCTTTTGGGCCTTTGCATCGGCAGTTTCCTCAATGTCGTGATCCACCGACTGCCGCAGATGATGGAGCGGGCCTGGAAGCTGGAAAGCGCTGAATTGCTCGGCGTGGAGCTACCCCGGACGCCGGCGATCACGCTCTCGCGACCGGCCTCGCGCTGCCCGCAGTGCGGCCACCAGATTCGCTGGTTCGAGAACATTCCGCTCCTTAGCTGGCTGGTCCTGCGCGGCCGGTGCTCCGCTTGCAAGGCGCCGATTGCGGTGCGCTACCCGCTGACCGAATTGAGCACCGGTGTTCTGTTCGCACTGCTTGTGTGGCGCTTCGGCGCGCAGCCGGTGGTGCTGGCCTGGTGCGGCTTCGTAGCGGCGCTGATCGCGCTGTCGGGCATCGACTGGGACACGACCCTGCTGCCCGACAGCCTCACGCAGCCGCTGTTGTGGGCAGGGCTGATCGCCGCAGCAGCCGGATGGACCGTGCCGCTTTCCACGGCGCTTGGCGGTGCCGTGGCCGGCTACCTTGCGCTGTGGTCGGTGTACTGGCTGTTCAAGCTGACCACGGGCAAAGAGGGGATGGGCGCCGGCGACTTCAAACTGCTGGCCGCCCTGGGCGCCTGGCTGGGTTGGCAGATGCTGCTGCCCATCGTGCTCGGCGCTTCGCTGATCGGCGCAGCGGTCGGCATCGTCATGAAATTCAGCGGCGCACTGCGCGAGGGCCGCTACGTGCCTTTCGGCCCATTCCTCGCCGGCGCCGGCCTGGTGGTGCTGTTTGCCGGCCCCGAGCGGGTGACTGGCTGGCTCGGCTGGAACTGATTCTTCATCCTGGCGACGCACCCGTGGCTGCCTTCACTGCGGTCCGACGCATCGGGCTGACCGGCGGGATCGGCAGCGGCAAGAGCACGGTCGCCACGCTGCTGCAACAGTGCGGCGCACACCTCGTGGATACCGACGCGATAGCACGCGCGCTCACCGCGCCAGAGGGCGCCGCCATCCCCGCACTGCGTGCGCGCTTCGGGCCGGAGAGCATCGATGCCGCTGGGGCCATGGACCGCGACTGGATGCGCGAGCGTGCCTTCGCCGACGGCACGCTGCGCGAGGCGCTGGAAGCGCTGCTGCATCCGCTCATCGGGGCCGAAGCCGACCGCCAGGCATGCGCCGCCGCTGCACAGGCCTGCGTCGTGTTCGACGTGCCGCTGCTGGTCGAGTCGAGCCGCTGGCGCGCGCGCGTCGACCGCGTGCTGGTGGTCGATTGTTCGGTGCAGCAGCAGATCGAGCGAGTCGTGCGGCGCTCGGGGTGGAGCAGCGATGCGGTGATGCGCGTCATCGCTCAGCAGGCGTCGCGTGAGCTTCGGCGCGCCGCCGCCGATGCCGTGATCCACAACGGCAGCGAAGACGCCGCCGTGCTGACGCTTGAAGTGCAAGCCTTGTGGCGGCAGTGGGTGACCGCACACTGAAAGCGCCCTGGCACGCTGTGGAACAATCGGTCGCGTTGCATGCGGCGGGACGGCTGGCCTTGATTCTTTACGAACACCCCTTCAACGAAAGCATCCGCACGATGCTTCGGCTCGAACATCTGTTCGACCGCCTCCAGGTGCTGATCGAGCGCGACACCGCGATGGATCATCACTTCGCGCTGGTCACGATCTTCGAGATCGTCGATGTGGCCTCGCGCGCCGATCTCAAAAGCGACCTGCTCAAGGAACTTGAGCGCCACAAGCTGCAACTCGCGCAGTACCGTGGCAACCCTTCCATCTCCGAAGCGGCGCTCGATCAGGTGATCGGCCGCCTCGACCAAGCCTTCGCAGCGCTCAATCAGTTGCCCGGCAAGGCCGGCCACACGCTGGCCTCCAACGAGTGGCTGATGAGCATCCGGAGCCGCATCAGCATTCCGGGCGGCACCTGCGAGTTCGACCTGCCGGCCTACTACGCGTGGCAGCACGAAAGCGTCACGCGGCGCCAGAACGACCTGAGGCGGTGGTCCGAAACGCTGCTGCCCCTGGCCGATGCGCTCAAGGTGTTGCTCGCGCTGCTGCGCGAATCGGGCAGCCCGCATATGGTGGTCGCCGTGGGTGGGCAGTACCAGCAAAGCCTGCCGGTCGGGCGCAGCTTCAGCCTCATGCGCGTGCGGCTGGGCGACACGGCCGGTCTGGTCCCCGAGATCAGCGGCCACCGCCTGATGGCGTCGATCCGCCTGATGCGCCAGGACGCGGAAGGCCGCCTGCGCCCTTGCACCGAGGACGCCAGCTTCGAGCTGACGCTGTGCGCGTGAATCGGCGTCAGGTGCGCTGCCCCGGCTGCGGACAGCACAGCGAGTACTCGTCGACGAATCCATTTCGCCCGTTTTGCAGCGAGCGCTGCAAGAACGCCGACTTCGGCGCGTGGGCCAGCGAGCGATACCGCGTTGAGACGGCGCCGCCGCGGGAAGACGAGGAGTCGCCCGGATCCCCACCGCTTCAACCCCCGCACTGAGGGGTGCGTAGCTTCAGGTTAGGGATGACACTTTGGCCTTGTAACGCTTCTCTCCAGGTCGGAAACAGCATGGCTCAGACGTCCGGTTCTCATGGCGGCGCGCCTCCGGGCCAAGATTCGCAGGCCGATCATTCGGTCGATTCAAGCGCCGACACACTGGCCGACGACCCGGACGACGACGTCTGGGCGCCCTCTTCCTGGGACTTGCGCCACGGACTCGACGTGGCCGAGCTCACTGAATTGCCGGCCGAATGGCCTGCCGCCAAGCCGCGCTGAGGGTCGCCCCGTTCTGATGCCGCCGGCGCCACCCGGCTCAGTCGCCGTGCGTCGGTCCTGAGAAACCGGCTTCCTGCGCCAACCAGCAAAGCACCGGAACCGTGCCGGGCAGCACCGGTCGGACTTGCACGGGCAGTTCCTGCCAGTGCGCCGACTGGCGCTCGCGCATCTGCAGTTCACCTGTCCAGCGCCGTACCTTGCAGAAGTGCAGGCGCACGCGGGCGTGCGGATAGTCCATCAGTTCCACCCTCCAGACTTCGGCCTCGCCGATGACGATGCCGAGCTCTTCGTGCAGTTCGCGTTTGAGCGCCTGCTCGACCGTCTCGCCCGCCTCCAGCTTGCCGCCCGGAAACTCCCAGTAGCCGGCGTAGACTTTGCCTTCGGGTCGCGAAGTGAGCAGGAAGCGGCCGTGAGCGTCGAACAGCACGCCGACCGCAACGTCCACGGCGATACGCTCACCGCCGCCGGCGTGGGCCGGCAGCCGTTCAGTCGAACGCACCGCTGCGGGTCGCGCCGACCGCCTGCCCGTTCTCACCGGACGCCGTCGCCGCTCGACCGGCATGGTCGCGCGCGAACTGCCATGCGACACGACCCGAGCGCGAGCCGCGCTCCAGCGCCCAGACCAGCGCCTGCGGCCGCGTCGCCGCAATCTCGGCCTCCCCGGCACCGAAGGAGCGCTGCCACTGCGCGGCGATGGCGAGGTACTCGTCCTGACTGAAGGGATAGAAACTGATCCAAAGCCCGAAACGCTCGGACAGCGAAATTTTTTCCTCGATCACCTCGCCGGGGTGCACCTCGCCATCGGCGGTGTGCCGATAGCTGAGGTTTTCCTTCATGTACTCGGGCAGCAGGTGGCGGCGGTTGGAGGTTGCGACGATGAGAACGTTGTCGCTGGACTGCGCCACCGAGCCGTCCAGGATGGACTTCAATGCCTTGTAGCCAGGCTCGCCCTCTTCAAAGCTCAGATCGTCGCAAAAGACGATGAAACGCTCCGGCCGTGCCGCGACCAGATCGACGATGTCGGGCAGATCGATCAAGTCGGACTTGTCGACCTCTATCAAGCGCAAGCCCCGCGGGGCGAATTCGTTCAGGCAGGCCTTCACCAGCGACGACTTGCCCGTGCCGCGTGCTCCCGTCAGCAGCACGTTGTTGGCCGGCTGCCCCGCGACGAACTGCTCCGTGTTGCGCATCAGACGCTCTTTCTGCGGCTCGACCTCTTGCAGGTCGACAAGCCGGATCGGCGCTACATGCCGCACGGGCTCCAAATGGCAGGATCCCGCGCGCTTGCGGTAGCGGTATGCCGTCGAAGCCGTCCAGTCGGGCGCTGCCAGCCGCTGGGTCAGCACCGCCTCCAGCCGCTCGAGCAGCGATTCCGCGCGGGCCAACAGGGTGTTCAAAGGGTCGGAGGAAGCAGGCATGCGAAAAGGGTTCGGGTCGGTCGGGCATACGACGTTCAAGCCACGCGTACAGCAGTTTACCGACGGGCTTTTGCGGGAGCGATCGACGCTGTCCGGCCGCTCGCGCACGAACAAGCAAGGCACGACGCTTGCCTCATCTGATGGCGCGGCGCAAATGCACAGCCAGACGCATCCAGGCCGACCCTTTCAGCTCGCTACCGGACACACTCATGACCAGCCGAACCTTGCTATCGCTGACCTTGCTTTTCAGCCTGACCGCCTTCAGCGCGACCGCGCGTGAAGTCAACAATTGCCGGATCGAGCCCGGCGCATTGTGCGGCGGGCACGAGCTGAGCGGCGCCAAGCTGAGCGGCAGCGATCTGTCGTTTGCCAGTCTGGCAGAGGCCGACCTGAGCGGCGCGGACCTCAGCGAGGCTCAGCTCAAGAACGCGGGACTCGAACGCGCCGATCTTCGGCGGGCCAACCTGCGCGGCGCGACGCTCGACAAGATCGAGGCCAAGAACGTGATGATGCAGGAAGCCGATTTGCACGGCGCAAGTCTCGTCGGCGCCAACCTCGAGAATGCGAACCTGCGCAATGCGGACCTCAGCAACGCCGACCTCAAGGGCGCCAGACTCTTCGGCGCCGAACTCGGCGGCGCAACGTTCACCGGTGCCCAGCTGCAACGCGCCGACATGAGCGCCACCACGCTGAGTGGCGCGAGCTTCGCCGGCGCCAACCTGCTCGGCACTCGGTTCGAGAACGCCGAACTCGACGGCGCGGATTTCCGCGGTGCCGAAATCGACGCGACAACCCAGTTTCGCGGCGCAAAAACCGAGGGCTGCATCGCCTGCCCGGAGCGCGCGACCCAAGGCACGACAGATCCCTCGGCCAAGGCAGCCCGCTGATCATGATCGGCGCACGCGTCGCCGACCCGAACTCGCCGGCTGCGGCTCGCGGCTCGAGGCTCGGCGCGAGGCTTGCGGCTCGTCCACCGGGCCCCGCAGTTCAGCCACCCGGTTTTCCGCCACCACGAACACACGGTCGCCTGATCCCCGCTCGATCAAGTGCATGCCGGTGAAAGCGCCAAAGGCCGGCAGCACGCCAACCGGCCGCAGGGTCTCGCTGCCGAACCAGTAGCAGGGCAGCCGCAAGCGGTCACGCGCGCGGCCTCCGACACCCGCGCAAGGGTGCCAATGGCCGGCGAGCGCGTAGGCGCCGGCAACGACCTGCGGGTGGTGACACAGTGCGAGGCCGCCGAGCCGAAAAGGTTCGCCGAACACGTCGATGGCGAAGGCTGCAGGCGGGTCGCCGGCATGCAAATCGTGATTGCCGCGCACGAGGCTCAGACTCAACCGGGAGTGCTCGTCTCGCCAACGCGCCAGCGCGCTCAGCGTGTGGGGCGCATGCGAGCGCGCCGAATGCAGGAAATCGCCGAGGAAGATCACGTGTTCGGCTGCGGTGGCCTCGACCAGTCGACCCAGCCGCTGCAACGTTTCGGTCGTGGTGCCGCGCGGCACCGGCACGCCGAGCGCGCGGAACGACACCGCCTTGCCGACATGCGCGTCGGCGACCAGCAATGTGGCGCGTTCGGGCAGGAAGACGGCGCGCTCGGCGAGCAGTTGCAGCCGCTCGCCGGCGAGCGCCAGCTTGAGCGGCGCGCTCACCCGGCGTTCAGCCGAGCAACTGCGCCAGCGACGCGTCGAGGTGCTCGGTCGGCACGCGCTTGAAACCGGAGCGCGCAAAGCGCTGAAGCCGCCCGATCGCAAAACTGGTGAGCACGGAAGCGCGCGCCTGCGCATCGACGGTGGGCGTCTGCGAGCCGTTCGCCTCGGCCAGCGCGCGCAGGCTCTGGCGAAGCTGCGACTCGAAGCGGTCGAAGAACTGGTTCATGCGCGCGGTCAGGCGATCGTTCTCGAAGACCAGCGCGTCGCCGGCCATCACGCGCGTCATGCCGGGATTCTTTTCGCCGAACTGCAGCAGCACGGTGAGCATGCGCTGCGCCTGCGTTCTCGGCTCGGCGTCGTGATCGGCGATCTGATTCACCAGCGTGAAAACGCTGCTTTCGATGAACTCGATCAGCCCCTCGAACATCTGCGCCTTGCTCGCGAAGTGGCGGTAGAGCGCAGCCTCGCTCACGTCGAGCCGGGCGGCGAGTGCCGCGGTGGTGATGCGCTCGGCGCCCGGCTGTTCGAGCATCGCCGCCAGGGTGTGCAGGATCTGGATGCGCCGCTCGCCGGGCTTCGGACGCTTGCGCGCGACCGGTGACTCGCCGAACGCCTCGGGGTCGGTCGACAAGTTCGGCGGGTCGGTCAGCGGGAGGTCGGGCATGCACGCAATCAGCGAATATGTACTCGTAACTTTTGTAGCGAAGGAATTCTTGCATACACATAAATGGGCTTTCGACGCAAGCGCGCACCTACTTCGGGTCCATGTGCATTGCGCCACAAATGGCGTTGCATCCACACCGTGCGCAGTCCGAGCGCATGCGCGCTGCGCTGGTGGGCCAGCGTGTCTTCGACCAGCACACAGCGCTCGGGACGCAGCTTCAGGCGGGCCAGCACGATGCGCAACATGCGGCCGTCGGGTTTGGGGCGCAGCCGGCCGAAGCAGCGCATGCGCTCGATGCTGATGACCGCTTCGAAGGCGCCCGCCAAACCCAGCGCCGTGAGCACGCGGCGGGCATAGCTCGCCGGCGCGTTCGTCAGGACGAACTTTCGTCCCGGCAGCGCTTTCAGTGCCGCGCGGTCCCGGGCATTGATCTTGAGGTGGGCCTCCAAGTCCGGCAGGCAGTGTGTGTGCTCGAGGAAATGGGCCGCGCGCACGCCGTGGTGGCGCTCCAGGCCCAGCAAGGTGGCGCCGTGGCGGCGCCAGTAGTCGAGCCGCAGCACGTCGGCCTCGGCCGGATCGAGCCGCAGCACGCGCGCGATGTAGGCCGTCATCGCCTCGTCGATGAGGCCCAGCGCGCCATGCGAGGCGTCGTGCAGCGTGTTGTCGAGGTCGAACAGCCAGACCGGCCGTGGTCGCTTCACGGCGTCACGCTGCCCCGCTCTCTCTCTCAATGCGAGCGGATCATCGTGCCGTAGGCCTGATCGCTCAGGATCTCGAGCAGCATGGCGTGCGGCACGCGGCCGTCGATGATGTGCACCGCGTTCACGCCGCTCTTGGCAGCGTCCAGCGCACCGGCGATCTTGGGGAGCATGCCGCCGGAGATGGTGCCGTCGGCGAACAGCTCGTCGATCTCGCGGGCCGACAGGTTGGTCAGCAGCTTGCCGGCCTTGTCGAGCACGCCGGGGATGTTGGTCAGCAGCAGCAGCTTTTCGGCGCGCAGCACCGTGGCCAGCTTGCTCGCCACCAGATCGGCGTTGATGTTGTAGCTCTCGTTGTTCTCGCCGAAGCCGATCGGGCTGATGACGGGAATGAACTGGTCGTCCTGCAGCGCCTTGACCACTGAAGGGTCGATGCCGGTGATCTCGCCCACGTGGCCGACGTCGTGCTCGATGCTCGGGTCGTCCTTGTCGATCATCTTGAGCTTGCGCGCGCGGATCATGCCGCCGTCGCGCCCGGTCAGGCCCACCGCCTTGCCGCCAACGGAGTTGATGAGGCCGACGATGTCCTGCTGCACCGCGCCGCCGAGCACCCACTCGACCACCTCCATCGTCTCGGCATCGGTCACGCGCATGCCCTGGATGAAGGTGCCCTTCTTGCCCAGCCGCGAGAGCGCCTCGTCGATCTGCGGTCCACCGCCGTGCACCACGACCGGGTTCATGCCGACCAGCTTGAGCAGCACCACATCCTCCGCAAAATCCTGTTGCAACGCCGGGTCGGTCATGGCGTTGCCGCCGTACTTGATCACCAGCGTCTTGCCATGAAACTTGCGGATGTAGGGCAGCGCCTGGGCCAGGATCTCGGCCTTGTCGCGCGGGGCGATCTGCGACACGTCGCTCGGCAGTGCGGCGGCGGAGGGGGTGGAAGGCTCGGAACTCATGGCGGTCTTTCGGTGGCGGCGCGCGAGACAGAAAATTGTAGGCGGCAGCGCCGGCGCGGCTTGCCCCTGCGGCGGGGTGCCTGCCGCAGCAGCGGGCAAAATTACAACGGCCATCCCGAACCGCAGGAGCTCTTCATGACGCACTCACCGATCACCCGCCGACATAGCTTGCTCGCACTGGCCGGCCTCACGGCCCTTGTGGCGGCGCCGCACGGCTTTGCGGCTGCACGCCCCCACGTCGAGGTGTGGAAGAGCCCGAGCTGCGGCTGCTGCAAGGACTGGATCACGCACCTGGAGGCGAACGGCTTCGAGGTCACCGCCTTCGACACCGGCAACACCGACGTGCGCGCGCAGCTCGGCATGCCGCAACAGTACGGCTCCTGCCACACGGCGCGGGTCGGCGGCTACGCGCTCGAAGGCCACGTGCCGGCGCGGGAGGTGCATCGCCTGCTGAAGGAAAAGCCCTCGGCCGTCGGCCTGGCCGTGCCCGCCATGCCGGTCGGCTCACCAGGAATGGACGGCCCCGAATACGGTTCGCGCAAGGATCCCTACGATGTACTGCTGGTGCAGCGCGACGGCAAGGCCAGCGTTTATCAGGCCTATCGCTGAGCATCGCCTTCGACGAGAGAACCGATGAAATACGGGATGCTCCTCGCGCTGGCCCTCGCCTCGGCCCATCTGCTGGTCCACGCGCAGGCCACGACCGACGCCGAGGTGCGCAAGGTCGATCCCGCGCGCGGCAAGATCACCCTCAAGCACGGCGAGATCAGGAACCTGGACATGCCGGCGATGAGCATGGTGTTTGCGGTCAAGGATCCGGCGATGCTCACTCGCGTGCAGCCGGGCGACAAGGTGCGCTTCACCGCCGACAAGATCAAGGGCGTCTATACGGTGACCTCGATTGAGGTCAGGAAGTGACGCACAGCCACGACCTCAGCCCCTGGCAGCACCGCCACGATTTCTCCGCAGACCGCGGCAAGGCCGAGCGCCGCACACATTGGGTCATCGCCATCACGCTGGTGATGATGGTGGCCGAGATCACGGCCGGCTGGGCCTGGAACTCGATGGCCTTGCTGGCCGACGGCTGGCACATGGGCACGCATGCCGCGGCCATCGGCGTGGCAGCACTGAGCTACGCACTGGCGCGGCGCTGGGCCGGCGACGCGCGCTTTTCGCTGGGGCCCTGGAAGGTCGAAGTGCTGGGTGCCTACACCAGCGCGGTGATGCTCGGCGTGGTCGCGCTGGGCATCGCTGCCGAGTCGGGGCTGCGGCTGTGGACGCCGCGGGCGGTGTCCTATGACGAGTCGCTGATCGTCGCGGCGCTGGGCCTGGTGGTCAACGCGGTGTGCGCCAGGCTGCTGCACGGCGGGCATGCGGGGCATGCGCATGCTTCTCACGATCATCCGGAGCACCGGCACGAGCACGCGCCTTTGGATGACGCCGCGCCCGCTCCTCGCGCGCAGCAAAACGCCGCGCATTCCACGTCGCCACACACGCACGCTCATGCACTGGCTCACGGCGGCGACCTCAACCTCAAGGCCGCCTACCTGCATGTGCTGGCCGATGCGGTGACCTCGGTGCTGGCGATCGCCGCGCTGCTGGCCGGCAAGTACGCCGGGTGGGGGTGGATGGACCCGATCATCGGCCTGCTCGGTGCAGCGCTGATCGCGGTGTGGTCGCTCGGGCTGCTGCGCCAGACCTCGAAGATCCTGCTCGACCGCGAGATGGATGATCCGCTCGCCGCTCAGGTGCGCGAGCGGCTCGAGTCGGACGGCGATGCGCGCGTGGCCGATCTGCACTTGTGGCGCGTCGGCGACGCGCGCTTCGCCTGCCAGGCCACGGTCGTCGCCGATGTGCCGCTGGGGGCGGACGCTTATCGCGAGCGCCTGCGCGGCTTGCCCGCATTGGCGCATGCGCTGATCGAGGTCAATCGCTGCCGTGGTGCCGGCACCGTGGCGAAGCGCGAATAGCCGCGCTTGCCACCGGCAAGCCTCGCCGACGCTGCCGAAATGCGCCCGCCATGAGCGGCACTCGGCAGACCGGGTTTGCTCGCCCTCATCCTGACGAACGGGCCACGGCGAAGGTGAAGAATTCACAAGCCGACGCGGCCGGATTCACCGCCCGACAGCGGCTCGCGCCACTAGTCTTGCAGCAGCGAGCCGAGTGATGGGGTTCGCGGCAACCCGGAGAATCCCATGTTCGAGCCGCTCCTCGGTGCTGTGCCCGTTTCGCGTCTTTGCGCCGCCGCCGCCCCGAGCGAGTGCGTCGCCGGGCGCCGCGATGCGGATTCGGAAATCTGGCAGTGCATCGTCAGCGCCTTCGACGCGATCGACTACGGCATGCTCCTGCTCGACGGCGATGCGCAGGTGCTGTACGTCAACGCGGCCGCTCGCGCCGCGCTCGACGGCGATCACCCCTTGCGGCTAGGCAGCCGCTCGCTGCACGCGCGCAGCACGCACGACGCCAACCTCCTGCACCGCGCGCTTGCCGACGCCGCCGAACGCGGGCTGCGCAGGCCGCTGTCGCTCGGCACGGGCGCGCGACAGGTCGGCGTGGCGGTCGTGCCGCTCGGCGTCCCCAGCGCCGACGGCCGGCGTGCGGTCCTGGTCATGCTGGAAAAGCGCGCGCTGTGCGCCAGCCTGGCGCTGCAGGGCTTTGCGCGCGAGCATCACCTGACCCCGAGCGAAACCCGAGTGCTGCTGGCCCTGTGCGCCGGCGCGCGGCCGGCCGAAGCGGCGCAGGAGCACGGGGTCGCGCTTTCGACCGTGCGCTCGCAGATCAAGAGCATTCGCATCAAGACCGGCGCGTCGAGCATCTCGGCGCTGGTGCGCTGGCTGGCCTCGCTGCCGCCCTTGATGGGCGTGCTGCGCGAGGGCGGCATCTCCCAGGTGACCCACGAGGCGATGGCGCGCCTGGCCGCGTGAGCCGGCTACGCCATGAATCTCAACGCGCTCAGGCTGGGCACGAAGAAGTAGCCGCCACCGATCACCTCGGTAAACGACTCGAGGCCTTCGAGCCGCCGGCCGAGCGGCAGCGCCGGCATGGAAAAGCTTCGCGTCCCGGTGTGGCCGAGCAAGGGGTCGTCCTCGTCGCGCAGATCGCCGAAGCTGCGGCTGGCGATCCAGCGCTGCTGGATGAACTCGAACTGCCGGTCGAGGTCTGCGCCCAGAGCCATGAAGAACAGGCCCTGCCCGCAGCGCTCGCGATGCGCGGCGTCGCCGCAGGACGGCAAGGTGCTTGCGGCACAGGCTCGCTCCGCGCCGCAGTAGACGCGGCCACGCCGCATCAGCCGGTGCAGCTTCGACGCGGCGATGCCGGACGGGACGTCCTTGCCCAGCATGTCTCGCGGGTTCGCGCGCCGCACGTGGGCGCCGCGCGGGCACTGCAGGCCGTCGAAGTCGTCGACGCGAAAGCGCACGGCGTCGAGCTCCGCCGGGCCGTACGGGCAGCTCACCAGCGAGCGGCCGTCCCTCCGGCGTCCGACCATCTTCTCCACGATCGTCGGCGCCGACGCAGGTGTGGGATGGCTGGCCTCGAACTGCCGCAGCCGTGGGGCGTCCTGCCGGATCTGGCGCACCGCCAAGTAAGAGCCATTAAAGCCGAAGCTCGGACGCGGCGTCGCGCTCCGCGGCGGTTCCTGCCAGCCCTTCGCGTCAGGGCAATGGGCAGGTTCACCGAACTCGTTGTCGTGGCCGAGCACGAATTCGCCGGCGGCCACCATGCGGTCCTCGTAGCGCTCGGCGACCCACCGGCGGGCGCCGTGGTCGCTGCTCGAAGGCCGCAGACCCTTGATGACCGGCTGCGCGACGCCATCGCGAAAACCGAAGGGCTCGAAGGCTGCAGGGCCGCCGGTGCCCGGCGCGCCGTGCTCCTCGATGTAGCTGGGACAAGTGGACACGGTGGCGACGATGCGCAGGCCCGCGCGGTCGATGACGGCAGGCTCGAGCGGGCGACAGGCCGCAGCAGCGCCCGGCACCCGGAAGTGCGCCACGAGCAGGTCGACCCGTTGGTGCCGTGCGGCTTCGTCGCTCACGTCGCCCCACGTCCGGCGCCCGTCCGGCGGATCGCCGAGCAGGCGGGCCCGGGCGGCGGACGCCATGCCCTGCCGGAAGGCCGAGGGGAACGGCGCGTCGGCCGCCTCGCACACGCCCAGCGCGCTCAAGCCCGCGTAGCTGAAGGCGAGCGCAACCGCAGTTTCCAGCCGGTTGCCCTTGCCGCCCTTTTCGCTCTTTTCGCCTGCGGCACCCTCTTCGTCCTCTGGCCGCTTGCCGCCGAGGTCCGCCAGGCTCCTGATGCAGCCGCTGGCGAGCAGCGTGCCGATCCAGGCTCTCGCCAGCGCCGCCTCGGTGACCTGCAGCAGCAGGTAGTCGCACTGGCGCAGCGAGGCGAAGCCCGA
This sequence comes from Methylibium sp., assembly GCF_013817365.1. Lineage (GTDB taxonomy): Bacteria > Pseudomonadota > Gammaproteobacteria > Burkholderiales > Burkholderiaceae_C > Methylibium. Next base: position 13,495 of record NZ_JACDCU010000013.1, read on the forward strand.
GCCGATCAGGGCCTGGATATCGCCACGGTGGTCTTCGATCTTGGCCGCTTCGGTGCTCATGATTCGAGGGTCCGCATGATCTCGTCGTCCTTGACGGCCGTCCGCTTGCCTGACAGGGCGTCGCGCAGCCGTGTTGCGCGGTCGATGTCCCGGTTGCTGAGGCAATAGGCCTCGAAGCGGTAGAGATGCGGGAGCGTGCTATCGCGTGCATAGGTCTTGAACCAGAGCTCATGGCGGCAGCCGCGGAACGCCAGCATCGTCGTCGGCGGGAACGAGCGGTCGATCTCCACCGCCGGATGGCCGGGGCCGGCCGCGGCGCGCTGCCTCAGCTCCGTCCAGCGCCAGAACAGGTTGACGCCCTGCGATGCACCGAGGATGAACTCGTCCAGATAGCCACCGAACGAGCCGTCGTAGTTGCTGCAGAAAAGCAGCCGGCGCCCCCGGTCGATGATGTGCCAGTGGCCGAACTGAATGCCTTCGGCGTCGCCCAGCCGGCCCTGCGTGAACGCGATGTGCCCGAGCCGCGTGACCAGCCCCAGCCAGAGACGCAGCATCGTGCGGTGCCAGAGGTAGGGCCGCCGGATCTCGGTCAGGCTGATCAGATGGTTCGGCCGGCCGACGAGCGCGGCCTCGCAATCGTCGATCGAGGCATGGACCTGCAGGGCGCGCGGCACCGGGCCCCGGCGCGGCAGGGGAATGCCATTTAGCATTTGCCCGAGTTCAAGCACGCCCCGGCTCAGCCCCGCCGCCAGCACCGCGCCGATCAACGTGACTCCCGCCACCATTAGCACCGCCGCATCCACCGCCGGCACGCCGAGCAGCGGCGCATGGTCCTTCAGCAGCGCGACCGCGGGCCAGTGCGTGGCCGAGGAGGACACCGCGATCCACGCCAGCGCTCCGTGGCCGCCGAGCGCTGCTCCGCACAGCAGGACCACGAAGACGGCGGCCACCGCGGCGCCTCCCAGGTAGGGCGGCACGCAGGCCACGGCGGCGCCCAGCGCGAGCGCCGCGACGGCCAGCGTGACCACCGCGCCGGCCGCGATCAGCAGCCCCCAGCCGACGAGGGCCAGCAGGGCGCCGGAGAACATCCTGTAGCTCGGCGTCAGCAGCGGCCAGCCGAACAGGAAGACCCCGAGCGCCAGCAGCAATGCGAAGGTGAGCGAGATGTCGATCAGGCGCTTGGCCCCGAGCGTCACGATGACCAGGAACGCGAGCGCCACGCCGACGACGAGCCGGATGGCCGGCCCCGCGAAACCGGCGTATTGGCCGAACACGGCACTCCGCAGCGCCCGCCCGTCCACGAACAGCCCGCCCGCCCACACCGCCACCACGCCGCCGACCGCCAGCACGCCCATCAAGCTCACCACGAATAGCACGGCCGGCAGGACCAGCGAGAGGCTGACCAGCACGATGCGCCACCAGCGACCCATCCACCGCGCACGCCAGAAGCTGCGCGGCGCTGGCTGCGCGGCCCAGTCGTACGCCGGTTGCCCGGCAACCCAGAGAGCGGCCGCGCGGGCCAGATCACGGGAATCCACAAGGGCGGACTCGGCCTCGTCTGCGAACCGGGCGCGGAGGCCGTCGAACAGCACCGCCTCGTTGATGACCTGCCGCACGCTGCGGTCGCGGTGGCCCAAGAAACCCCCAGCAGCACGACTCACGTGGGCCAGCAGAAAGTCGCGCAGGCCCGTGCTTGCATTGCTCTCCTCGGGCGGGTCCACGAGGTAGAGCGACCCCAGCGCGTCGGCGTCCTCCTTCACCAGCGCGTCGATCACCTCGTGCGGCCGCAGGGCGTCGTCCACGACCAGCTCGAGCATCAGCGTGGGGTGCCTCGGTGCACCCTCGCCGCCCGGGCGCGGCGGCAACAGGGCGAGCGAGGCGAAGTGCACGCAGCCGGCGCTTTCGAACAGCTTCCTGAAGCGCGGCCGAAGTCTCTCGATGAGCCCTTTGATGGCGGCCGCATCCTGCGCCCGCGCTGGCGCCACGAAGCAGAGCATCTGATCGCGCACCATTTGCCGCTCCTGGCCTCGCACGTGTCGGTCAGTCGCTGTCCGCGACGAGCCGCATGCGCGTAATGATCGGCCCGTCGTAGCGCATGCGGCCGATCCAGCGGTCGGCGAAACGTAGCCGCGGCAGGCTGAGCAAGCCGGCCAGGGCGCTTACCAGGACCTCCGAGACATGCTCGCCAGCGATGCAGGCGCGCGGGCCAAGGCCGAAGATCATGAAGCTGCCGTCCGGGTCGCAACGCTCGCCATCGGGCCGGCCCGGCCAGTACGCCTCGGGGTCGGTCACGGCCTGCGGATCGAACATGGCGGCGATCGCCAGCAGCCTGATCGAGCTGCCGGCGGCGGGCTCGACGCGAAAGCCGGGTGCGGCTTCCAGCGCGGTGGGGCGCGGCACGTCGCGGCTCAGGATCGGGAAGGCCGGGCGAAAGCGGAGCAGCTCGAGCACGTGGTCGCGCAGCAGGGCGCGAAACGGCACGTCGCTCCACACGCCTTCGCCGAGGGCCAGCGCCCGCTGCCGGAGCATGTCGTACACCGCCTGGCGGTGCAGCAGCTCCTGCATCAGCAGCGCGCAAGCCTGCACCGTCGCCGGGTGCGCCACCCACATCAGACCCACGGCGTTGCGCTCGACCGCTGCGGGCGCCGGTGGCTGCAGCGGCGCCCACAAGCCGCGCAGCTCGCCCCGCTCGGCCCGTAGCGGTGCTGCACCGCCTGCGCACACCGGCCCGCACGCGCCTGCACCGCCTTCGGTGCGACGGCTCCGATGAGCAGGTGCGCCCCCAGATGGCGCAATGCCTCGAAAAATTCGAGCATCGACTCGGCCGCGGTGCGCCCGATACCTGCCGGCGGGCGGCTGCCCTCGATGCGCTGCGCAGCGGCGCCGAACGCACTGCGCAAGGCCGCCCACGCGACCCACACCATGTAGTCGCCGATCAGGTCGAAGGCGGCCGGCGCGCGGCGGTGCAGTTGCGGAGGGCGTCTGCGGCATTCTTCGATGCTGGCGGCGCGAAACGCCTCCGGCGCCGGCAGCACGCGCTGCAGGAAGGCCCGTTCCGCGTCATGCCGCGGCCCCGGCTCCATGCCGATCGCGAACTCGCCCGCCACCAGATTCGGGGCGTGCGCGGTGTTGGAGAAGCTCGCCGGCCGCCTGAAGGCCGCGGCCACGGCGTCGTGCCGGGCCAGCGTTGTCGGGCTGAGCGCCGGCCAGCGCCGCAGCACCCTGCCGGCCAGGCGCAGCAGGCCGGGCTGGTGCAGCGCAGCGCTGACCAGGCGGTAGAGAACCGGGTTCAACAGGCGGCGCCCCGCTCCCTCAGCCATGGTTCGCCCCTGTCACCGTACCGGCCCGATCGGCACGCACCGTCGGGGCGCCTTGCAGCGCCAGTGCAGCGAGCCACGCCGTCGCTCGACCCAGGGCGCGATTCATCGCGCAGGGCACCGCCCGGCTGCGCACCTCGTCGAAATGAGCACGTGCCGACTCCACGCGGCCTGCGCTGCATTCGATCTCGGCGAGCAGCAGCAGCGCGTCGACCGCGTGGCCGTGCTGCTCGAAGGTCGTGGCCGCAACAAGGGCCTGCTCGGCCGCCGCGATGGCTTCGTCGAACCGGCCTGCGGCGGCGCGGGCGATCGCCAGGTTCTTGTGGAAGTAGAACTCGTTGTAGCGGCCGCCGGCCAGATAGAGCTGCTCGGTGATCGCCTGCTCGAGCGAGCGGACCGCCTCGGCCGCCTGCCCGGCGAGCGCCGTTGCGCCGCACAGGGCGGCCAGGATCGGCGGGTGCATCGTCGGCAGGTCGTGCACGCGGCACAGGTGCAGCGCGGCGTCGAGCCGCCGCGCCGCCTCGGCCGGCCGCTGCTGCGCCATCAAAATCTCGCCCTGAACGAAGTCGACCAGGACGCGCGAGAAGGCGTGCTCGTGGCTGTCGAGCTCGCCGTAGGCGTCGTCGCAGGCCTGCTGCGCCTCAGCCATGCGGTCCATGCGGCACAGCACGTCGGCCCGGAACACCTTCACGTTGACCGAGGCGATGACCGCCCAGCCGGGCAGGATCTGCCGCGCCGCCAGCTCGACGGCGAACTCGCGCTCGAGCATGTCGGCGTCGGTGAGCACCTCGCGGTAGCGGCCCAGGCCGTGCTCGAGCAGCAGCCTGGCCTGCAGCGCGGACATCTCCACGCTGCGGCTGCCGGCGGCCTGCGCCGTGCGCAGGGCGTCGGCCGCCGCGCCGAGCCCCTGCCGGTAGCTGCCGCGCGTCCACAAAGTCGCCGCGAGTTGGAGCTGCACGCCGGCCAGCCGGCGGGCGTCGCCGAGCTCGCGCGTGAGGGCTTCGGCTCGCTCGAGGTTGGCGACGATGGCATCGACCTGGCCGAGCGGCAGCAGGGCCCCGAGGGCTTCGAGCCGCAAACCGAGTTCGGCCCTGAGTGCCGGGGCATCCGTGCCGAGGCGACGAGCAGCGTCCAGGCCGAGGTCGAACATGCGCAGCGCGTCGCGGTTGGCCGAGCGCGCGACCGAACGGGCCATGGCGCGTCGTGCAAACTCGGCCGCCTCGGCCCAGGCCTCGCCGGCGTAGGCGTGGTGGGCGAGCACCGCCGCGCGGTCAGCCAGCGGGTCGGCCGACGGATCGGCCGATGGATCGGCGAACCGCTCTTGCAGCGCGCCCAGCGCGGCGCGGTGCAGCAGCTTGCGGCGCGGGCCGGTCAGCGCGCCAGCCACTACCTCCCGCACCACCGCGTGGCGAAACGCATATCCGGGCGCCTCGCCGTGCGCCGTGTCGGCGAGCAGGCCGGCCGACAGCGCGAGCAGCAGGTGGTTCCCGGCCTGCCTCGCGTCCACGCGCTGCATGTGGCCGATCAGCTCGGCCGTGATCGCATCGCCCACGATCGCCGCGGCTTCGAGCGCCGACTTCGCTGCGGGCGCGAGCCGGTCGACCCGCGCTTCGATGACCGCGGCGATCGAGCCCGGCACGCGCAGCTGCGCGGCGGGGCGGGCGCAGCGGTAGGCGCCCGGCGTGCCGACCAGCGTGCCGTCGTCGATCAAGGTCATCACCATCTGCTCGAGGAAGAACGGATTGCCGTCGGCGCGTTCGATCAGCGCCTCCAGCACCGTGCGCAGCGACACGTCGCTGCCGAGCAGCGCGCGCGCCAGCCGCTTTGCCTCGTCGGCGTGCAGCGGGCCGAGCCACTGCTCGACGAAGCGCGGCGAGTTGGTCCAGCGGTGCACGAAATCCTGCCGGTAGCTCACGCACAGCAGCACCGGCAGGCTCTCCAGCCGCGGCGCCAGCGATTCGAGCAGGCGCTGGCTGTCGCGGTCGGCCAGGAAGATGTCGTCGATGACGAGCACCAGCGGCCCGGCCGCCACCGCGCGGGCGAGCAGCCAGTGCACGGTAGGGACGATCTCGCGGCGCCGCTGCGAGGGCGTGAGCGCCAGCCACGCGCTCTCGGCATGGCCCAGGTTGAGCAGGTCGATCACGACTGCGCGGTGCGGGTCGGCGCTGGCGGGCCAGGCGGCCATCGCCGCGAGCGCGGACTCGCGCTTGCGCGGCAGATCGGCATCCAGCGGCAAGGACATCAGGCCGCAGATCAGGTCGGCGACGACGGTGTAGGGCACGTGCGTCGCGTAGGACCGCGCGGCAATCGTGAGACCGCGAAAACCGCGCTGGCACAGCCCCGCCGAGAACTCCGCCAGCAAGCGCGACTTGCCGATGCCGGCGTCGCCCCGCACGCCGACGATGCGCAAGCCCTGCGCTCGCACCTGCGCGGCCGCGCCCTCCAGCACCGCGAGCCCTTGCGCGCGGCCGACCAACGGACCGAGGTGGCGCCGGCGCGCCAGCGGCCCGGCCACGGAACGCTCGCCCGGCATCGACAGCTCGTGGAGCTCGAGCTCGCGGCCCAGGCCGCGAACCGCGTGCGGGCCGAGCGCGACCATGTCCAGCTGGTCAGCGACGAGCCGCCGGGTCGCCTCGCTGACCAGCACCGTGCCGGGCGCCGCCATCTCCGCCAGGCGGGCAGCGATGTGAACGTCGATGCCGTCGGCGCGGTAGTAGGGGGTCGGCGTTTCCGTCGCCAGGCCGAGCACGACCTCGCCCGAATGGATGCCCACGCGCAGCAACAGCGGCCGATCGGCCCGCGACTGCTCGCGCGCGCGCCGCTGCATCGCGATTGCGGCCAGGCAGGCGCGCAGCGCATGGTCTTCGTGGGCCACCGGTGCGCCGAAAAGGAAATGCTGACCGTCGCCCAGCGGCCGGCTCACAGTGCCGCCGTAGGCCTCGACCGCCTCGGACATGAGGCCGAGCGCGTGGGCGAAATAGGCCTGAGCCTCCTCGGGGTCGATGCTCGCCACGTGCGCCGTCGAGTCGCAGACATCGGCGAACAGCAGACTGGCGTGCTTGCGTTCGTCGGCCGGCTTCGCGGCAGCGGAGCGCCGGCGCGACGGCGTGCGTTGCGGGGGACGATTCGCCGAAGCGAGGCCGGGTGCCGCCTCGTCGTCCAGACGCGCGCCGCATCCGGAACAGAAGCGATCCTTTCGTTCCATCCGGCGACCGCAACGCGCGCAAGCGACCATGGCCTCCCCGCTGCCGCCCCGAGAGAACGCCTGATGCGCGAGCGTCGCCCTGGACGGAATGCGGCCCCCGGTCGAGCCGATGGCTTCGACCGCGCCGCCTGCGCCGACCTTAGATCTAACGGCGGCGCTGCGGCATCCCCAATCCTGTGGACGCAGCACGCCGGCGAGCCGCACACGGTCGGCAGCGCCCGCCGCTGCGCGTTCTTCCCCAGGCGGGAGGACGCAATGCACCGGCAGGGCTTCTATTGTTCAAGCGTCGTTCAATGTCTTTGGCGCCGCGCCCTCCAGGCGGCGACACCGGCGGCGATCCGACACCCTTGCCCACCCTCGGGCACCTGCCACTCACCCTCGAAAGGATGCGCCATGAAGACCTCCCACACCCTCGCCCTGCTGCTGTCCGCCACCCTGGCCGCGGCGTGTTCCGCCGCACAGGCGAACGACGACGGCACGCCCGTCGAGAGCTTCGACTACACCGTGTCGAAGACGCGCGCCGAGGTCATCGCCGACACGCAGATCTGGCGCGAATCCGGCCTGGCCGCAGTGCAGTCGAGCGAAAGCCCGAATTTCATGAGCCACGACTACCAGCAAGCCCAGCAGCGCTACGAGCGCATGCACGCGTCGCCGCAGTTCGACGCGCTCGTCGAGCGGATCGCCCGCGAACGCGGCGAGTCGTTCAGGGCCGCGACGCGCTGAGGCGACACGGCGCAGGAGCGGGGCCGGCGGCTGCACGCTGCCGGCCCGCTCGACGCAGGGCGACAGCGCCCAGACCGAATCACCACCGCGCGGGCAGCACCCTCAGGAGCCGAAGCCCGGGGGTATCGGCCTTTACGAAGCCTCCCGCTTCGAGATCCTTCATCAGCCGACTCACCATCTCGCGCGAGCAGCCGAGCCGGTTCGCCATCTCCCGGTGCGTCATGTGCATACCGATCTGGCGGCTGCCGTCGGGCTGGGGCAGCGCCAGCGAATTGAGCAGCGCGACCAGACGGCCGTAGACGTCGTTGAGCGCGAGCTGCTTGGCGCTCAGCGTGGCCACCCGCGCGCGCCGGATGAGCTTGGCCATCAGCTCGAAGGCGAACTCCGGGCGCTCGCCGATGAAGCCGCGCAGCGTTCGCTGCGTCACCACGGCGCAGACGGTCGGCTCCAGCGCGATGACGCTGGCCGATCGCGGGCCGCCGTCCAGGCTCATCTCGCCGAGGTACTCGCCCGGCTCGTAGAGGCCGTAGGTGATCTCGCGGCCGGTCTCGCCGGCCGAGTAGGCCCGCAGCCGCCCGGCGAGGATCAGGTAGAGCGTGTCGCCCTCGTCGCCTTCCTGGATCAGCAGCGTGCCCTTGCGGTAGCGCCGGATGTCGCCGCGCGCTGCCAGGGCCCGCAACGCTTCGCTCGCGGGCAGTCGCTCGATGAGATCGTGGTTCTCCGGAGTCATGGCGAACGCATGCGGACGATGCCTGGCAGTGGATGCTCTCATCATCGGCCGCATCGCCACCGCTTCGGCTGACATGCCCCTGCCACCGTGCGCATGCGCGGAGCGCAGCGCGGCACCCTACAGCGCAAGCGAAGGAATCAGGGCTGCACTTGCCCGGGCATCGCCCACAGCAGGGCGGCGGTCATGGTCAGGTAGCGCGCGAACTTGCCGATCGCCATGTACCCCACGCAGGGCCAGAACGGCAGCTTGAGCCAACCGGCCACGGCGCACAGCGGGTCGCCGACCACTGGCAGCCAGGCCATCAGACAAGCTTTGGGACCGAAGCGCTCAAGCCAGCCCAGCACGCGGTGCTCGACGGGTTTGTGCCGCACGCGCTCGACCGCCAGCTCGGCGCCGTAGCCCATCCACCAGCTGACCGCGCCGCCGAGCGTGTTGCCGGCCGTCGCGACCAGCACCGCTGGCCAGAACAGCTCGGGGTTCAGCTTGACGAGTCCGAACACCACCGGCTCGGAGCCGAGCGGCAACAGCGTCGCCGAAATGAAAGCGACGACGAACACGGTGCTCAAGCCGAACTTCGGCAGCGCGAGCAGCGTCAGCAGGGATTCGAGCCAAGCTTCCACGAGCGCGCATTGTCATCGCAGCATGCCGAGCGCAGCAGCACGGGGGTATGCGGTACGCGGTCGTGCGTGGTTTTCACCTCGCTATACTTTGCCTTCTTTTTAAGCACCCCACCGCCCGTGACACCGTTGCGCATCGGCTCCATCGAGCTACCAGGCCGGCTGTTTGCCGCACCCATGGCGGGCGTCACCGACCGGCCGTTCCGGCAGTTGTGCAAGCGCCTGGGCGCGCACTACGCGGTGAGCGAAATGGTGACGTCGCGGCGCGATCTGTGGACGAGCCTGAAGACCTCGCGGCGCGCCGACCACGAAGGCGAAGCGGCACCGATCGCCGTGCAGATCGCCGGCACCGAGCCGATCATGATGGCCGAGGCCGCCGCCTACAACATCGACCGCGGCGCCCAGGTCATCGACATCAACATGGGCTGCCCCGCCAAGAAGGTGTGCAGTCTGTGGGCCGGCTCCGCACTCATGAAGGACGAGCCGCTCGCGCTGCGCATCGTCGAGGCGGTGGTCAGCGTCTGCGCACCGCGCGGCGTGCCGGTGACCTTGAAGATGCGCACCGGCTGGAGCGCCGATGAGCGCAATGCCGTCGCCCTCGCGCGCCGCGCCGAAGCGCTGGGCGTGGCGATGCTCACCGTCCACGGCCGCACGCGCGAGCAGGGCTACAGCGGCTCGGCAGAGTACGACACCATCGAGGCGGTGAAGGCGGCGGTGCGCGTGCCGGTGGTCGCCAACGGCGACATCGACACGCCGGAAAAGGCGCGCACGGTGCTTGCCGCAACGGGCGCCGACGCGCTGATGATCGGCCGCGCGGCGCAGGGCCGGCCGTGGATCTTTCACGAGATCAGCCACTTCCTGGCCACCGGAGAACACCTGCCCGCGCCGCGCACGCTCGAGGTCAAGGCCTGGCTGCTCGAGCACCTGCAGGATCACTACGGCTTGTACGGCGAGTTCACCGGCGTGCGCACCGCGCGCAAGCACATCGGCTGGGCGGTGCGGGCGCTGCCGGGCGGCGAGCTGTTCCGCGCCCACATGAACACGCTGGAAAACTGCGACGCGCAACTCGCCGCGGTCACCGGCTTCTTCGATGCGTTGTCGGCGGAGCACTCGAGCTTGCCGCAGATCCGCACGGCGGACGACAGCAGCATCGGATTCGAACAGGAACGGCAGGCAGCATGAGTAAAAAGCAGATCGACGCCTGCATCCGCGAGAGCCTGGACACCTACTTCAAGGACCTGCGCGGCGCCGAACCGCATTCGGTCTACGACATGGTGATCCAAGTGGTCGAAAAGCCCCTGCTCGACGTGGTGATGCAGCGCGCCGACGGCAACCAGTCGCGGGCAGCCGAATGGCTGGGCATCAACCGCAACACGCTGCGCCGCAAGCTCGTGGAGCACAAGCT
>NZ_JACDCU010000204.1 GCF_013817365.1 Methylibium sp.
TCTGGGCCACCTGGTGCGTGCCGTGTCGCGAGGAGACGCGGATGCTCGCGGCGCTGCAAGGGCGTCATTCCGCCGACGAATTGACGGTGCTCGGCATCGGCATCGACCAGTCGGACAAGCTGGAACGTTTCACGCGCGAGCACGGGATCGACTATCCGGTGTTCGTCGCCGGTCGTGAGGGTGTCGAGCTGGCAAGGAAGCTGGGCAACCTGCGCGACGAACTGCCCTATACGGTCGCCATCGACCGCAACGGCCTGTTCGCCAGGCAGCACCTCGGCAAGCCGGCTCCGCAGGACCTGGAGGCCCTTGCCGCCATCGCCCTGCGCCCATGAGAAGCGCCGGGCGCCGGTCGATAATCACGCCCCGGTGGCGACTGCCTCGCCCGTGCCCCACATTCAGATGAATTCGAACGCTTCCCTGCTGCTCGAAGAGCAGTTGTGCTTCGCGCTCTACAGCGCAACGAATCAGGTCATCCGTGCCTACCGGGCGCCGCTGGCGGCGCTGGGGCTCACGTATCCGCAGTACCTGGCCATGCTGGTGCTCTGGGAGCAAGGCGAGCAGACGGTCAAGGGGCTGGCCGACCGGCTGGCCCTGGATTCGAGCACCCTGACGCCACTGCTGAGGCGGCTGGAAGGGGCCGGCTTCGTGAACCGGACGCGCGATCCGGTCGACCAGCGGGTGGTGCGCATCGCCCTGACCCCTGCCGGTACCGCCCTGCGTCGCCGAGTGGCACAGGTGCAGGAGGGCGTGGCGTGCAAGACGGGTCTGTCCTGCAGCAGCTTCGTGCGCCTTCGGACTCAACTGCACAAGCTTGCGTCGGTGGTTGCGGAGGAAGTGGAAGCGAACGCGGCCTGACGGTCGTTCCGCTCGCATGGCTCGACGACGGCCGGGGCCGTTGCTTTGGCCCGGCCCCTCAGGCGTCCCCGGCGATCGCCAGCGTCGAGAGCAGCGCGAACTCGGCCTGCCGCGAGTCGAGCCGGGTGTGCTGCACGACCACCGGCACATCGGACTCGATCACGCTCGCGCAGGGCCTGCCGCGCGGCACCGGCTCCACGTCCTTCAGCCCGTCGAACCGGAGGTGCACGGTCCGCTGTCCAGCCTGCTGCACCGCGCCGACACCGCGATGTACCGCGCCAAGAACGCCGGCCGCAACCGGGTGGAAGTAGCGCGCGGGGCGCCAGTGCGCACCGCGGGCCACGCAGGCAGGGAGCCGAACGCAGTCGCGGATCAGCCGGCTTGAGCGGTGCGCCGCGGGGAGCCGCGGCGCGCACTCAGCAACCTCAGGCTTGCGATCCCGGCACCGGCACCAGGCGGCGCGCCATCGGTTCTTCGATGCGGCTCACCATCACCTTGTCCACGCGCTTGCCGTCCAGATCGACCACCTCGAAGCGCCAGCCTTCCCAATCCACCACGTCGGCGGTCTTCGGCAGGCGACCGAGCAACAGCATGGTCATGCCGGCCAGCGTGTTGTAGCGGCCGCGGTCCTCGTCGGGCAGCGTCTTCAGATCCAGCCGGTCCTTGAGTTCGTGCGCCGGGATCAGGCCGTCGAGCAGCCAGGAACCATCGGTGCGCTGCACGGCCCAGTTTTCCGAGGTCGGCGTGGTGAACTCGCCGGTGATGGCCTCGAGCACGTCGCGCAAGGTGATGACGCCCTGCACCTCTCCGTACTCGTCGACCACGAACACCATCTGCGTGTTCGTGCCGCGAAAGTGCTCGAGCAGTTCCATGCCGGTGAGCGTTTCCGGCACGAAGACCGGGGGCTGCAGCGTCTCCGACAGCGACATGGGCTGGCCGCGCATGGTCTGCACCAGCAGGTGCTGCGACGCCACCACGCCGACCACGTCGTCCAGGCCGCCGCGGCACACCGGATAGCGCGAGTGCTCCTGCTCGCCGATGATGGTGAGCGCCTCCTCGATGGGCGCGCTGGCGTCGAGCCAGGCGATGTCGCCGCGCGGGATCATCATCGAGTTGATCTGGCGTTCGTCGAGGCGGAACACGTTGCGCACCATCTGGTGCTCCTGGAACTCGATCACCCCGGCGTCGACGCCCTCCTCGAGCTGGGCGGCAATCTCCTCCTCGGTCACGCTGGCGCCGCGCCCGCGAGCGCTGATGCCCAGCAGCCGCAGCACGCCGTGGGTGGAGCTCGACAGCAGCATCACGAAGGGCTTGGTCGCCATCGAGACCAGGTTCATCGGCCGCGCCACCAGGCGCGCAATGGGCTCCGGGTACATCTGGCCGACCCGCTTGGGCACCAGCTCTCCGAAGATGATGGTGAAGTAGGTGATCAGGATGATGACCAGCGCGGTCGACGCGATCAGCGACGCCCGCTCGGGCATGTCGAAGGTGGCCATCAGCCACAGGGCGAGCGGCGCGGCGAAGGCGTTCTCGCCCACGATGCCGTTGAGCAGGCCGATCGAGGTGATGCCGATCTGCACGGTGGAGAGCCAGCGCGTCGGGTCGTCGTGCAGGGCCATTGCCGCTTTGGCCCCCTTGTCGCCGGTCTCCACCATCACCTGCAGCCGCGCCTTGCGCGCCGCCGTCAAACCCATCTCGGCCATGGCAAAAGCGCCATTGAGCAGGATCAGGAAAACGAGCAAGGCTAAATCCATCAATGTCCCGGCCACCAGAGGCCGGGCGGAGTCGACATCGCGCCAGCGTATCAGAGGGCACTTCGACGCCCGCGGTCGCCATGCAGAATCGCGCGATGCACTACCTCATCGGCGACATCCAGGGTTGCCGCTCGGCGCTCGAGCGGCTGCTCGAGAAGATCGGCTTTTCAGCCTCGCGCGACCGGCTCCACGTGCTCGGCGACCTGGTCAACCGCGGTCCCGATTCGCTCGGCGTGCTGCGCCGCCTGGCCGTGCTTGGCGATGCGGCGAATTGCCTGCTCGGCAACCACGACCTGCACCTTCTCGCGGTCGCTTACGGCGTGCGTCCGCTGCACCGCACCGACACCTTGACGGCGCTGCTGGAGAGCCCCGAACGCGACGCCTGGCTCGACTGGCTGCGCACGCGCCGCCTGGCGCTGCACGAGCAGGGTTGGCTGATGGTGCATGCCGGCGTGCCGCCGCAGTGGGACCTGGCGCAGACGCTGCGGCTGGCCGGCGAAGTGGAGGCCGAACTTGCCGGCCCCGAAATCGCCGACTACCTGCAGACCATGTACGGCAACGAGCCCTCGCGCTGGGACGACACGCTGCGCGGCGCCGACCGCTTGCGCTTCGCGATCAACGCGCTGACCCGCATGCGCTATTGCGACGCCGAAGGCCGGCTCGACTTCAAGCTCAAGGAAGCCGCCGATCACCCGCCGCGTGGTTTGCACCCATGGTTCGACGCGCCCCGGCGCCGCACGCAAGGCGTGCCGATCGCGTTCGGCCACTGGTCCGCTCTCGGCCTCGTCAACCGGCCCGATCTGCTCGCCACCGACACCGGCTGCGTGTGGGGCGGCCAACTCACGGCTGTGCGCATCGACGGCGGGCGGCGCGAGGTGGTGCAGGTGAGTTGCGCGCCGGCATAGGCTCGGGCCGGCAGTGCCGGCACCTAGAATCGGTGCAGCGAGGGAAGCGTGGCCGAGCGGTTTAAGGCACTGGTCTTGAAAACCAGCGACGGGCAACCGTCCGTGAGTTCGAATCTCACCGCTTCCGCCAGTCGGCCTGGATCGCAACGCCTTGTTCGTCGAGGGGCGCCATGACCGCGAGCTGTCGCTCCGTTTCGGCGAGTTCGTCGGCGAGACGATCGATGCGGCCGCTGTGCCAGGGGCGAGCTTCGTAGCTGATTGCAAGGTCTTGCTGCAATCGTCGATAGCGGCCAATCAACTGCGTGAAAACCATGTCTGCATTTCCTTTGGCAGGGAGTGTGGCGATCCGGTTTCTGTGTCGTTGTCAGCCAGCACACTGACATCCCCCCGCAACCGAGGGGGCGGCGCGACGAGGGCGGCGAGCCGTGGCAGGCTCCAGCCTTCCGCAACTACACCTGCCTCGGCAGGGACACCCATGGCAAAGAAAGAGGCGGTCGCATCTCCGTTGGAGACGATGGACTGTTTGCGCACCAGCGATCCGAAGGTCGTGGGCTTGCGGCTCGAAGACAGGAAAGGCGAAGCCTTCGCTGCAGTCGTGAACTCGTCCGGGCTGGCATTGCTCATCGGCAAGCTTCTCGATCAGGCATTGCAACCGGGGTTCGCTGCAGCGTCCGAGAACGCAGACCCCCGACTTCCGGCATCCACGACAGCCGCCAGCCGGATCGAATGGCGGCCCGGCCGATCGGCGACCGAGGTGGCCGCAACCATGAAGGTCGGCTGCCTTGAACTGGTGGTTCACGTCCCGCTTGCAGAAGCCCTTCGGGCGACGACGGAGCTTCGAGAGCGGGTCGAACGGGATACGGGACTGACAAGCACGCCGTGATGGCCGATGCCCTTGCGGCAGGAGGAACAACGCGGTCTCCGCCGCTGTTGCGCTTCAACTAAGCCACGCAGGTCCGGTTCTTCCCGGCCCGCTTGGCTTCGTACAACGCCTCGTCGGCCCGCTCCAGCGCCTGCTCGAGCCGCTCGCCCCCGCGGTAGCGCGTCACGCCGGCCGAGAAGGTGACGAACACCTGGCCCTGTGCGTCGCTCATGAAAAGCTCGGCGCTGAGTGCGCGCTGCAGGCGCGTGAGCACCTGCTGCGCTTCGTCCACCGGCGTGGCGGGCAGAAGCACCACGAACTCCTCGCCGCCGTAGCGCGCCAGCGTATCGCGCGGGCGCAGCGCCTGGGTCACGCGCTGCGTCAGGAACTGCAGCGCCACGTCGCCGTTGGCATGGCCGAGGCGGTCGTTGAGCCTCTTGAAGTTGTCGATGTCGATCAGCGCCACGGCCAAAGCCGGCGCCGGCTCGGCGCCGGCCTGCTGTTCGTCGCGCTCGCCGAGCGCGCGCTCGGTCTCGAAGGCCTGCAGCAGCCCCCGTCGGTTTGCCACCTGCGTGAGCGGGTCGGTCGAAACCTCGTTCGACAGACGCCGAATCTCGTCTTCCAGTTCGACCACCCGCGTCTGCATGGCACTGGCCAGTTCGTGCTCGGCACTGAGGCGGGTCTGGGCCTGGTTCACAGCCTCGTGCACGCTGCGGCTCTCGGCCACCAGTTCGCGCACGGCGCCGGCCAAGCTTTCGAGCGAATCGGCGCGGTCGATCTCCTCGGCATAGCGGCCCACGCTTTCGGTGAAGCGCCCGGTCTGGGTGCCGAGGGCGGCGATCTCCTGCAGCATCTGGCGGATCGAGGCCTTGAGCGCGTCGCGCGCTGCGCCGCGTTCGAGGCGCAACTGCTGCTGTCGTTCGCGCGTGTTGGCCAGCAGTTCGCTGACCGAGCGCACGCCGCGCGCGGTAAGGCCGTCGTCAAGCTGAACGCGCATGGCCGCGCACTGACCCTGCACCCAGGAGTCGTCCTCGGCCAGATCGGTCAGGCCCGCCGTCAACTCCACGCAGAGGTTTCCGAGTTGGTCCATCAGGTGGTGGCGGTGCTGCAGCACGCGCTGCGCCTCGGTGCAGGCCAGTGCGATTTCGCCGGTCAGCGGGCCGGGGCCTTCGTGCGCCAGCCGCTTTTGCAGCGTGGCGAGTTGCTCGGCCACCTCGCGGCCCCGCGCTTCGCCGGCCGGCAATGCAGCCCGCACCGTCGCGCTCAGGTCGGCGGCGACGCGCGGCCAGGCACCGGCACTGCTTTCGGGGGCCAGGGCGGCGGTTACCGGCGTTGCGATGCCCGACGGGAATTGCGGGGCGGGCAGCGAAACGGAATCAGTTCCGGGTGCTGGAGCCGCAGGCGATATCCCGTCTCTCGGGCGAGCGTCGGCGGCGGCGACAGGCTGGTCCGGCGCTGACGCCAAGGGCGACGCCAGCGCGGATGCCGGCGCTGCCCCCGCCGAAGCGACGACCGCTTCGGCGCCGCCCGGCACAGGCCCCGGGGCGGTCGGAGCGGACGGCGCAGTCGGCGCCGTCGGTGCATCGTTGCCATCGAGCGCCGCAAAGTCGCTCGCCGGCGCCTCATGCGGCGTGTCGGTGTCCCAGCTGGCGACCAGCTGGCTCAGTCTTTTCTGCAGGCGCTTGGCATCGCTGCGGCTGCCGCCCAGCACCCGCGCCAGGCTGTCCTTCTTGCGGGCCGTGGTCCACTGCTTCGCGCCGCGCTCCAGGCCGCGAACGGTTCTCTCGATGAGCACCGCCCAGGCTTCGCCCTCGGCGCTGTCGGCCGGCCCGGCGGAAGCAGGGCCGAGCGGCGCGGGTGCGGAGACGGGGGCGCCTCCATCACCGCGCTCGGTCTGGTAGGCCCGTGCGAAGTTCTCGGGTGTGGGCTCCAGCCGCTCCAGGGCCAGGCGGCGCAATGCCGCCTTGGCCAGATGCGCCGGCGCCGCCTGCGCGGCGGGCAGTTGGCCGCCCCGCGGCACGCCCGGTGCTTCGGCGCCGCGCGGTGACGCTTCCTTGTTGACCACCCTGCGCCTCGCTTCAGCGTGCGGGCGGCAAGCCGGGCAACGCGCGCGGCCCGCGCAGCACCACCGGCTCGGCCTCTTCGACCTGGCCGATCCAAGGCGCCTTGCGCGGCAGCACGGTCTGCGAAAGCCACTGCTCGAGTTCCTCGGGCGGCAGCGCCTTGCTGAACAGGAAGCCCTGCATGGTGCTGCAGCCCAGGCGGTGCAGCACCTCCATCTGGCGCAGGTTCTCCACGCCCTCGGCGATAACGCGGATGCCGAGCGATCGGGCCAGCGCGATGATGGCGGTGACCACCGCCGAACTCTGCAAGGTGACGCCGAGGTCGCGCACGAAACTGCGGTCGATCTTGAGTTCGGAGATCGGCAGCGTGGTCAGGTAGGCCAGCGACGAGTAGCCGGTACCGAAATCGTCGATCGAGATCTCGACGCCGATCTCGTTGAGCCGGTGCAGCGCGGGAATCACGTTCTGCAGGTCCTTCATGAGGCCCGTTTCAGTGATCTCGAGCTCGATGCAGCGGTGCGAGACGCCGTGCATCGCCGCGGCCTGGTGGATGTGCGCGACCAGGTCGGTG
>NZ_JACDCU010000567.1 GCF_013817365.1 Methylibium sp.
GAGCAGCACAGCGCAGTCGCCGCGCAGCGGCGACCGCCGAGCCGGCGCGCTGCCGCACACCCGCCCACGGCTTTGCCCGCGCCGAGCGTTCGCACGACAGTCCAGCCGAACGTCCGCAAACGGCCGGTTCCAGACCCTCCCCGGCGTCTCATCCCTCGCGGAAGGCGCACAGCGCCATGGACCACTGAATGAGCGAGCCCCGGGCGCCAAGGGCTGAAGTGCCCGCGCTCAGGCCAGCAGCCGCGCCAACAGCTCAGCGTCGACCGGCTTGACCAAGTGGGCGTCAAAGCCGGCGTCGCTGGAGCGCTGGCGGTCGCTGTCCTGTCCGTAGCCGGTGAGTGCGATCAGGCGCAGCGCCAGCCAGGCCGGCTCGGCGCGGATGAGCCGGGCAAGCTCGTGGCCATCCATGACCGGCAGACCGATGTCGATCAGGGCGACATCGATGCGCTCCTGGCGCAACAGCTGCAGCGCTTGCGGCCCGTCGTGCGCGATGCAGGTGCGGTGGCCCCAGGCTTCGAGCAAGGTGGCGAGCATGTCGGCGGCATCGGCGTTGTCGTCGACCACGAGCACGCAGCGCGCGGCTTGCACGTGCGGCGCGGCAGCGCGCTCGACGGGCTGCGCCGCCGGCATGCCCTCCGGCAGCACCGGCAACTCCAGCGTGAAGCAGCAGCCCTGCCCGCGGCCCGCACTGTCGGCGTGCAGTTCGCCGTCGT
The DNA here is from genome assembly GCF_013817365.1 of Methylibium sp. Lineage (GTDB taxonomy): Bacteria > Pseudomonadota > Gammaproteobacteria > Burkholderiales > Burkholderiaceae_C > Methylibium. Next base: position 714 of record NZ_JACDCU010000567.1, read on the forward strand.
GAAGCCGGGCGAGGCTTTGCGCGATGGCCAGGCCCAGACCGAGGCCGCCCTGCGGGCGGTCGGGGCTTTGCTGCCCCTGCGCGAACAACTCGAAGGCGCTGGCCAGTTCCTCGCGGCTCATGCCGGCGCCGTTGTCGGTGACGCACAGATGCAGCCGCTCGCCGACGCGCCGCACCTCGACCCCGATCGAGCCGCCGGGATCCGTGAACTTGGCGGCGTTGGTCAGCAGGTTGGAGACGATCTGCACCAGCCGCACCTCGTCGCCCTGCACCTTGCAGCCCTGGGCCGGCACGCGCACGCCGAGCTGGTGGCGGCGCTGTTCGATCAGCGGGCTGGCGGTCTCAACGGCCTTGGCGACCACGCCCCACAGCTCCAGCGGCACGCGCTTGAGCTGCACCGTGCCGCGCGTGATGCGCGCCACATCGAGCAGGTCGTCGATCAGGGCGACCATGTGCTGCACCTGGCGCTCGATGATGGCGCGCTCGCGCACGGCGACGTCGCCGCTCTGCAGGCGCATGAGGTGCAAGGCGGTGACGATCGGTGCCAGCGGGTTGCGCAACTCGTGTCCGAGCATGGCGATGAACTCGTCCTTGGTGCGCGTGGCCGTCTCGGCAGCGCGGCGTGCCCCGACCAGCGAGCTCACGTCGTAGGCGACCACCGCTATGCCGCTCACGCTGCCTTCGGTGTCGGTCATCGGCTGGTACACGAACGCAAAAAAATGTTCCTGGAGCCTGCCGCTGGCCGCTTCACGCAACTCGACCCTCAAGGCGTCGCCGCTGACCGATTCGCCGCTGCGGTACACGCCGTCGAGCATCTCGAAAACGCCCTGGCCCGCAAGCTCCGGGAAGATTTCGGCCACCGTGCGCCCGATGGGTACGCGGCGGCCGGCCAGCTTTTCGTAGGCCGGGTTGGCGAACTCGAAGTGGTGCTGCGGGCCGACCAGCAATGCCACTGCGGCCGGCACCTGCTGGAACACCCGGCTCAGCCGCCGGTTGATGGCGTCGTCGATCTGATGCAGCTTGGCGCGCATGAGCTGGTTCTCGACCCGGGCCACCAGCTCGCGCGCCGAGAACGGCTTGACCAGGTAGTCGTCGGCACCCGCGGCCAGGCCGTCGAGCCGCGCCTCTTCGCCCGAGAAAGCCGACAGGAGCAGCACCGGCACCGCGCGCAGTTCGGGATCGGCGCGCAGCGAACGGACCAGCGCCAGGCCGTCCTGTCCGGGCAGGGACACGTCGCTGATGACGAGATCGAACGGGCGCTCGCGCAACGCGGCCAGCGCCTGCGCGCCGTCGCTGGCGAACTGCACCTGCCAGCGCGGCGCCAGCAGGCGGGCCACGTAAGACCGCATGTCGGCGTTGTCGTCGACCACCAGCACGCAGGTCGCCGCCGCGGCAGGGGGCAGCTCCAGATCGAGCTGGGCACCGGCGACGGCCGCAGCACTGCCCGCCAGGCGCTCCAGTTCGTCGAGT
>NZ_JACDCU010000205.1 GCF_013817365.1 Methylibium sp.
ACGGCGTCCCTCCTGGCGCTGACGCAGCTCCTGATCATGCGCAACGCGCTCGGCCCCGGCGTCGACCAGGTCGAGGGCCGCGCCGAGGCGCTGACCGCCGGCTGGACGCGCGTCCTGAATCGCTACGGCATGGAAGTTATGGGACCGTGGGCAGGGCTCGCGCTCGCAACCGGCGGCATCGCGGCGACCGCGTACGCGTCGAACGAAGAAACGCGCGGCCGTCTCGCGCGCTTCGTCGACTGGTCGAAACGCAAGTGCGTCGGCGCATGGCTCTGGTGGCGCGATCGGCGCGCATCGCGCCGGATCGGCGCTGAGGCGCGGGAGGAGCGGATGGCGGCGTGAGCCTCGACCATGCGTTAGTGCTGGGCATCACGAAGTCGGGGAAGTCGACGCTCCTTCACTGGCTGGCGAAGCTGCACCATGCGCGCGGCGATGGCGTGCTGATCCTCGATCCGCGCCGCGATCACGGATGGCCGAACGATCCGACGCGCGTCCGCTTCGCTCGCGACGCGGAGCACGTGCTCGACTTGGCGAAGCGCTCGCAGCGGTGCGCGCTCTTCATCGATGAAAGCGCGCGGATGCTCGGGCGGGATGCGCGCTTCGACTGGCTGACCACCGAGAGCAGACATCAGGGGCACGTCGCGTACCTGTCGGCGCTGCGCGCGACGATGGTCCTGCCGAGCCTGCGGGCTCAATGCGCGCGAGCGTTTGTCTTCCGGCAATCGCTGAGCGATGCGCGCGAGCTGGCGGACCAATTTGCCGAGCCGCGGTTGATCGAAGCGGCATCGCTTCCGCGGCATCAATTCATCGAGGTTGAGAGCTGCGGCGGCGCGCGGCGTCGGATGCTGACCCTGCCGCGCTAGAGTCTCGCGCCCTACCATACGGATGCGGCGTTGACTTGAGAAGAGGGAAACAGCGGTGAAACCAGGGCTTGCAAATAGGGCCGAATTGACCCTATGCTGGCGCGAACCGCTCCACGAAAGGGCACCCGATGAAGTCCATCCTGATCATGGTCGCCGCTGCGACTGCTGGCTCGTTCCTCGCCGGCATCCTCGCCAAGAAGCTCACGGCTTAAGCCGTACCTCCGTCCACGCCTGACGCGGCTTCAGCCCGCGGAGAATTCAAATGCTCATCGCAACCCCTCGCCGTCTCACCTTCCCGATCCAGAGCGGCAGGGATCCCGACAACAACGGGACTACGATCATCTCGCTTCCGGTCGGCCGGAACGGCCACGCCTACAAGCAAGTCGATCTGCTGCTCACGCTGGCTGGCGCCGTCGTGACTGATGCGAACATCGACACTCATCTCGCCCGCGTCGTCGTCCGCTTGAACGGTCGCACGTTCATCGACGTGACCGGCCTTGAATGGATGGACCTAACCGGCTTCGATCGCGCGCTGACCGCCAACTCTGGCATCGTGCCGATCCGCTTCGGGCAGCTCGACGCGCGCACCATCGAAGGCGAAGACGATCCCGTTTTCGGCACCCTCGACGTGGATGCGCTCGAAATCGAGCTGCAATGGAGCGCGACCGCTGGCGCGATCGTCGACAAGGTCGAGTGCCAGGGCACCGTTCTCGCCAATGAGCCGCTGGGCCAGTACCATAGCTGGCGCCGCTACTCCCCGACCTTCAGCGGTGCATCCGAGCACATCTGGGACGGCATCAAGCTGAGCGACCGTCAGGCGCTCGCCGCGCTGCACGTCAAGAATGCGAACGTGTCCAACGTCAAGGTTGAGCTGGGCAACGTCATGATCATGGACAGCCCGAAGAAATTCCTCGATCACGAGCTGCGCGAGTACGAAAAGATTCCGAACGCGATCTGGTGTCACGTCGACCTCACGCGCATGCATCGTCATTCGCACGCGCTGCCGCTCGGCGGCGACCTCCGCAACGCGCTGACCTTCAGCGTCGATCCGGCCGGCGCCGTCGTGATCATCGCCAAGACCGTCGAACAGTACGCGCGCTGAGGCGCTAAGGGACACGCCATGGGCCTCTGGGATAATCTCAGCGCAATCGCGAGCAACGCAGCCGGCGCTGCCGTATCGTCCGGCGCTGACCAGCTTCAGACGTACGTCGCCGGCCGTGTCGATCCGTCGGCGGCAGATCGGCTGTTGCCGCCCGGCGTGGCTCCGGCCGCGATCGTGCCGGCCGCGCCGCGCTCGGTGGAAACGCAGGCGCCGGCAATCGCGCACGATGGTCCCGATGCTCTGGCGCGACCGACTGGCGCGCTGGACAAGGCGATTGCGTTCGCGCGGACGAAGACTGGCATGGTCGTCCTGGTGCTCGTGGCAGGCGCCACGGTCTACTGGGCGACGCGGAAGGGCTGAGGCGCCCCATGGGCGCAGACAGCATGATGACGGCGCTCGCCGCGTCGTACGGCAACGGCGCCGCGCTGGGCGGCGGTGCCGCGCCAGCTGGCGGCGGTGGCGGTGCCGGCGCAGCCGGTGCGCTGGGCGGTCTCGCCAGCGCCAATCCCTATTCCCAGGTCGCCGGGCAAGCGCTCGGCGCTCTCAGCTCGATCACGGCGTCCGGCGCGATGCCGGCCGACACGCTGACCACCAGCGGCAGCGCGAAGTCGTACCAGGGGCTGATCGGTACCACGGTCGGCGGCGGCGACATCCAGACTGGCGGCGGCAATTCGAAGTCAGCCAGTCCGACGCTGATCATCGTCGGCGCGGCGTTGCTCGCAGTCGGCGTGATCGCGTTTGTCGCGCTGCGGAGGTAGACCATGCGCCGGAATCCAATCTCCCCCACGAGCTGCTACACCGGCCCGAAGCCGGTCGCGCTGTTTGTCGGCGGCAATAAGAAGCGCACATCGGTCGCGAATACGACGGACAGCGGGACGAAGATCACCGATAATTCTGAAAAACAGGTTACGGATAACGGGTCAATCGTGCTGGCCGAGGGCTCGACCTTCAGCATTACGACGACGACGGAACCGAACGAAGTCGGCGGCGCGCGCGACAGCGGCGGCGGCAGCTTCCGCGACCTGATCCCGCTGTTGGCGGACAATCGTCGCGAGGCTATGCCGTCCGCGGTCTCGAAACTGTCGACCCCGGCAATCATCGCCATGGTCGCCGGCGTCGTCATCATCGCCGTCGTCGTCCTGAGGAAACGCTAATGCAACCCGGACTTCGCCGCTTTTCGCGCACCATCGCCGGCGGCAAGTCCGACCTGGTGGTTAGCTCCACCTTCGATGGCTTCCGCATCACGGCATTAACCGATAGCTCGTCACTTTCCGTTCAAATCGACGGCAGCGAAATCGTTTCGTTTGCAAAGGGGATGGCGTGGCAGCGCTCGGCCGGCGAACTGCCGTGGACGACGCTGCGCATCTTCAACGATGGCGCCGCCGATCTGACGGTGTCCGGTTACGCCTACGTTGGCGGCGAGCTGCGCGACGACCGTTTGATTGTCGACGCAGCATCTATCATCCAGGTTAATCAGCAAAACACCGAGGCGACGGCAAACGCTCAGTGGGACGCGGTCGTGGCAACGACGACAAATCAGACCATCGTCGCGGCGGCGTTGATCCCGAATGGCGCGATCATCACGCAGTTGACGCTATGCTCGGAGGGCGGAAACAACGCCTTCGCGCAGATTCAGATGAACAACATATGCCAGCTGTTTTGCGGCAATGGTGAGCAGACGGTTCTTCCGTATGCGCTGAAGATCGCATCGAATGACATCGTTCTCCGATATATCGGACGTGCACTGACGTCCATCAGCTACAAGCCTTTGTGAGAATGCCATGATTGGCGCACCTAAGATAACCGCGCAGTCGGTCTATTTCACAACGTCGACCACCGGGATTACGAATTTACTCACGAACGCAACGAACGTCGGCGGTGCGTACATTAACTTCGCGCAACTGCGGTGCGCCGGCGCAGGCGTCGCGCAGGCCGCTTTTCTGCAAACGACTGCTGCCGGCGGAACGCGGGTGTTCCTGTATTCGACGGATGGAATTCATGTTATGCGGAATGATCGCATCTGGCTTCCGGCCGGCCACGGCGTCGACCTGAACCTAACGGCGGCCGTTTCGGTTTGGGGCCTTCTCTCGGCGCAGCTGATCGCAACTGGCGGCTGATGGACTACGCGCAGGCATCAGTGAAGTGGTTCGCCTTCCTGCGTGAAAACGGGCTGCGCGAATCCGTCTCGCTCAATGAGCTGGCGCTCGCCAAGGCCATGGACGCGGTCGATCCGGGCCAGCTTGAATTGTCGGGCAATGGGAGCGCGCTGAAGCATCGCGGCGTGCTGCTGGCGGCGACGCATGCGGCGCTGGCGCCGCTGCTGCGCATGCCGGGCTTCCGCTTCGCCATGTACGTCGAGCAAGCCGATTGGTCGATGCGCGTGCCGGTTTCATCGGCGCCACCCGCCGATCCGCTCTCGCGCATGGGGCCGCTCAATCGCGCGTTCGCGGCGTCTCTGCGCAAGCTCACCAGGGATAGGCTGGCGCCGCTCGGCATCGTGCCGACCGACAAGCTGCTGGCCGTGCTTGACGCTGGCGTGGTCGCCATGCCGGCGAGCGCCGGAAAAATCAAAGTCGTCGCGCCGTTCACTGCGCTTGACCAGCTCGCGCCCGTCGACCTGGTGGAGAGCTGGAACGCGATTGTTGCCGAATTCGATTCGGCGTGGAGCGGCTTTCTTGCGCGGCAGCTAGAAGCTGGACAGCGCGCCATTGAAGATTCGTACGCGGCAATCGCGCGCTGGGAAGCAATCGAGCGCGCGGTGATGGCGGTGCGGGATCTACCGCAAACCGTCGTCGCAACCGCCGTCAAGGGTGTGGGCATGGGCATCGCCGGGCTCGGGCTGGGCAACTGGGCCGTCCTCGCCGCGATCGGCGTCGGCTACATGCTCTGGCTCAACCGCGCGGCCGTCGCACCCGTCGCCGGCAAGCTCGCCGGGCGCGGCTTCGCGCGCCTCGTCGGACGGTGATCATGCATGCTGGACCCGGATTCGCTGTCGCACTTGGCGGACGTGCTCGAGCTGCCGCGCGACGCGCTCTATCTGCTGCTCCTCTTCTGGCACCACAAGCGGCTGGCGAGCTTGGAAGACAAGGCGCGCGACGAGTAGCCAATGGAATATGGCTGCTGCTGCTGCTGCTGCTGCTGCTGTCGATCGGCGGCTGCGCGAAGATCGGATTCGATCGCGCTGCGGCTGCGAAAGCTGCGCCAGTCGGCGCCGTCGTGGGCGGCGCAGCCGGCGGGCCGTCCGGCGCCGCGATTGGCTATGCTATCGCCTACCTGCTGGGCGGGCTGTCGCTGGGGGGCGTCGAGCTGGCGCGGCATCAGCAAGCGAAGCGCCGGCTGAGGAAATCCGCTCAATCTCAAGGAATCAAACCATGAATCTTCCGACCTCGACCCGCGCTCTGCGCGCGATCGCTCAGTCTGGCACCGATCACGAGCTGGTGGCCGCGGCCGTTGGCGAGCTGCTGCGACGCGAGGGCGGCGAAGCGTCGGCGCCGACGCCAGTGCCCGCTGTCGCGAGCGCGCCGAAGCGCGCAGCGCCGAAGAACGCGCCGAAGAAAAAGGGCAAGCGATGAGCAAGTTTCGGATGCCTGGCACGCGAGTGCCGGCCGACCTGCCGCCGGCCGAGCCGCGGGTGCCGGATCGCACGCTTGACCGGCGCGTGCTCAAGGTCGCGCGCCAGCGTCGTCGCGATCAGGATCGGATGCCCGGCGTGCTTGCACGCGAGCGCCGCGCGCGATAGTCGCCAGCGCTACCGGGGTGATGCCCGGCGGTGAACAGACCGAAGACCCCGCGGGTTCTCCCGCGGGGTTCTTCTTTGGCTGAGCCGATTTCACCTTCGGGATGTTCCCCATCCGGGGAGGCGCGCAGCGCCGGGGCAGAGCCCCCTGTCTCAGCGGTCGAGGATGACGGCGCTCGCTTCGCCGGGCGGCGGCGGCGGCGGCGCGATCGGCAGCTCGACTTCAATCGGCGCGGGCTCGTCGACCAGGTGCTCGACCAGCTCAATGCCGACGCCGATCAGAGAGAGCGCGGCGAGCGATGCGAAGGCCACGGCCGATGGGGTCAGGCGCATGGATTCGTTGTCGCACCCGAACGGAGTCGCGCCACCCGCAAGGGCCTCATTCGATACTGAGCCGTGGGAAGCCCCCTGGTGGCTCGGGTGGCAGCTGCGGGAACGTTCGAACCCAGCGCGCCGGCCGCGGCGGTTCGATCAGACGCGGCGGGCCGCAGCACGGCTGCAAATCGCGGCGGCGGTGGTCGCTGCAATCGATCTGCCGGCACCAGGAGCATTGCATCCAGACCCGCATCCCGCCGTAACGGCCGGTCGTCGTCAGCCCATTGGAGCGCCAGCGGTGGCGCGGTATCTTGGCGAGCACGAGGGCGGACGCTGAAAAGTTACGTCGATGCGTAAAGCCTAAATCCACGCATGAGTCTACGCGGCAAACGCGCGCAATACCATTGTTTGCGGTAACGTGCGTCTGACGATATACATTATGTTTTTTAGACGTAAGTCGAAGGCGCGTCATTCCAACGGCTTGCATCGTTTGTGGAGAATTGGCCAGTGACGGCCCGAAATCGGTACCTTCCCCTGGACGGACTCGGTTTCGGTTCTTATGGGATGAGGCGAGAGGCCACCGCCGTTTGCCCGGCGGTGACCCCTAGGACCAGGCGCGGCGCAATGCCAGCGGCCCGGTTGCCCCCCGTCGCGGACTTCACCCGCAACGGCTGAACGCCTTCTAGGGTGATGGGGGGGGTCGAGCAATCAGCATCGCCGCGATCGTGCGCGGCGTGCCTTGCCTGGGACTTCACCCCATGGTCTCTGACCAGCCTGCGCCGGCACCGGCCGTCGCCCCCCTCCACAATGCACTCTGCGCCGCGATCGCGGCAACCTGGTGCACCGGCCGCGCGGACTTCGCGGACATCGCCACGGCGGTGGTCGACGTGGTCGCGGAGCACGTGCGCCGCTACGGCGTGCCGGCGATGGACCCGCGCATCGCGCATGCGATGGCCGAGGCGATCGCAGAG
>NZ_JACDCU010000568.1 GCF_013817365.1 Methylibium sp.
GACTTGAGGATGTGCTCGATCACCGACGAGGCCAGCAGCTCCACCTGGTAGTTCGCCGTGCCGCGGTTGGCGTACTTGAGCGAGACCACCTCGCCCTGCTCGGTGGTGCGGAACTGGCCGCGGATGGAGCCCGCGGGCGCTGCCGCGATGGCCCGGCCTGTCGGTGCCCCGCCCCGGCTCACCGAGCCGCCGCGGCCGTGGAAGAAGGCGATCTTCACGCTGTGCTCGTGCCCCAGGCGCGTGAGTCCCGCCTGCGCCTTGTGCAGCTCCCAGTTGGCCGCGAAGTAGCCGCCGTCCTTGTTGGAATCGGAGTAGCCGATCATCACTTCCTGCACGCTCGCATGCAGGCGCAGCGAGCGCTGCACCAGCGGCACGGCGAGCAGTTCCTTGAGGATGGCCGGCGCGCGCCGCAGATCGGGAATGGTCTCGAGCAACGGCACGATCGGCAGCGTGCAGCGCTCGATGCCCTGCGCATCGGTGAACAGGCCCGCCTCCTTGGCCAGCAGGTATACGCCCAGCACGTCGGCCGCGTTGTGCGTCATGCTGAGGATCAGCGCGCCGAAGGCCTCGCGGTCGATCTGCTCGCGCATCTGCGCGATGGTGCGAAAGGTGGCGAGCGTCTCGGCGGCGTCGTTCGACAAGCCTTCGAGTGGGCGCAAGCCCTCGCGCGGGGTGGCCAGCTCGTCGAGCAGCCATTGCTTCCACTCGGCGCTCTCGGGGGAGGGCGTCTCCTTGCCCGGCTGTGTGGCACCGAAGATCTCCGCCAGCGTGCCGTTGATGCGGCCGGTGTTCTCGCGCACGTCGAGCCGCACGGTGCTGAATCGGAACACGCTGACCTCGCGCCTGAGCGACGCCAGCAGCGAGGCCGCCAGCCGCTCGGCGCCGCCCTTGCACAGCGCATCGAACATGAGCTCGATGTCGGCCAGCAGTTCGTCGGCGTTCGCATAGCCGGTGCCGCGCGGCGCCGGCTCGTGCTGCTGCGTGCTGGCGATGGACGCGTCGAGCCGGTGCAGCATGCAGGCGATGTATTGTCGGAACAGCTCGCCCGGGTTGCGGTGTGCGATCTGTTCGCCCTCGGGTGTGGCGGCCAGCGCCTCGCTGACGGCCGTGCGAAAGCTTTGCGGCAGCGGCAGCGTGTTCTCGGAGACGCTCAGGTTGCGGATCAGATCGACCAGCCTGGTGCGGTAGCGGCGCAGGCTGACGAGCCGCGTTTCCCAAAGCGTGCGTCGCGTGACTTCGCTGGTGACGAACGGGTTGCCGTCGCGGTCGCCGCCGATCCAGGAGCCGAAGCTCATCAGCGTGGGCAGCTCGAGCTTCTCACCGGGGAACTGTTTCGCGAACGCGGCTTCGATGCGCCCGTAGAGCTGCGGCAGCACGTCGAACAGGTTCTCGTTGAAGAAGTACAGGCCCCATTGGACTTCCTGATCGACCGTGGGTTTCTCGAGCTTGAGCTCGCCGGTGAGCCAGAGCAGCTCGATCTCGTCGCCGATGGCGCGGAACAGTTCCTCGCGCTCGCGTTCGGTCCAGCGGGGGGCCTCCAGATCCATCAAACGTAGGTAGATGCGGCGGTGGCGTTCGAGCACGGTGACGCGCTTGGCCTCGGTCGGGTGCGCGGTGATGACCGGGCGGATGCGCACGCCGCACAGCGCCTCGCGCACCTCGTTGGCGCCGATGCCGGCGGCCTTGGCGCTGAAGATGACGTGCGCGAAAGTGCCCTGCACCTGTTCGTAGCCTCGCTCGCGTTCCACTTGGCGGCGCCGGCGCATGTCGCGGTTCTGTTCGGCGATGGCGAGGAGCTGGAACCACAGGGCTTCGGTCTGGATGGTGCGGGCGAGCACGCGCGGCGTCATCGACGTTGCGGCACCGTCGCCGCGCAGGGCAGCGGCCACTTCGGGGTCGTAGCGCTCGACCACGCCGAGCAGCGCCGCCCGCAGGAGATCGGAGCGCGAGAAGCCTTCCACGCCGTCGGGTGCCTGCACCGGCTCGGCGTAGTCGGTCATCGGCGGCGAGGCAGGGGCGCGGGGGTTGGTCATGGTCGATTGCGAAAGAACGGTGAAGGGCGGGAGACGGTCTACTAGTTCAGATGAGACTGCCTGCGCACCCAGATCATTGCGCGGCTGTCGTTTGGCTGTCTACGCGCCCAGGACATCGGGCGGCCGACTCCGCGAATGTCCCCC
>NZ_JACDCU010000569.1 GCF_013817365.1 Methylibium sp.
GCCCGCCGACACGCTGGTGCTGCCCTCGCACGGCCGCCCCTTCACCGGCCTGCACACGCGCATCGACCAGCTTCGAGACCACCATGCCGAGCGCTTCGCCGAGGTGATGACGGCCTGCGCCGAGGCGCCGAAGACGGCTGCCGAGTTGCTGCCGCTGCTCTTCAAACGCAAGCTCGATCTGCACCAGACCAGCTTCGCGATGGGCGAGGCGATCGCCCACCTGCACACGCTGTGGCTGCAGGGGCGGCTCGAGCGCCGGCTGGGCAGGGATGGGGTGATGCGGTTCGCACCGGGCTGAGGAGAAGAAGTGCATCGGCAGCGGCGGCCGAGACACCTGCGGGGGACGGATTCGGAGCCGGCGAACGCTCAGACCGGCGCCACGGCCTCGGCGGCGAGCGAATCAGTCGAAGGCCGGCAGCGTTTCGTGCCTGAGCATGCCGCGTGCGCCGTCGATGTCCGGAATGACCGACCGCACCACGTCCCAGAAGCGCGGGCTATGGTTCATCTCGCGCAGGTGCGCCAATTCATGTGCGACCACGTAGTCGATCGTCGTGAGTGCGAAGTGGATCAAGCGCCAGTTCAGCCGGATCGAACCGTCGGCGCTGGCGCTGCCCCAGCGCGTCTGCGCCGAGCTGAGCGTGAGCCGGCTGATGCGCACCCGTAGCAGCGGCGCGAAGTGCGTGCAGCGCTCTTCGAAAACGCGCCGCGCCTGGCGCTTGAGCCAGGCCTGCACCACGTCGCGGATCTGCTCGGGCGCCGCGCTCTGCGGCAGACCCACGCGCAGGGTGAGCCGCGGTACGCCGGGCAGCCCTTTGGCGCCGGCATCGAGCACCGCGCCCGTGGTGCGCGCGTCGAGCATCACGGTCACCGTCTCGCCGAGGAAAGGCAGCGCCGTGCCGTCGCGCCATTCGATCCGCGAGGCCGCATGCTTGCGCGCGCGATCGTGCTGCTCGGCGAGCTTGGCTTCGATCCAGCCGGCCTTTTCGCGCAGCGCCGCCTCGATCTCGCCCCAGCCGACCCACCGCGGCGCTCTCACCGACAGGCCCTCGGCAGAGACCACCATGCCGATGGAGCGGCGGCGGGCGCGCTGGAATTCGTAGGCCACGACGGCACGGCCAAGATCGATCTCGCGGGCGGCGCGCGGATGGCGCCATTGAGTCGGGGCACCGCCTTGGGCTTTGCCGGCGCTCGTTGGACCGGAAACGGGCGCCGCAGGGGCGCTCTCGCTCGCCGGCGGCAAAGGGGCGAGAAGAAGGGCTTCGCTGCTCTGCCGCGGCCCGTCCGGCGCAGCGGGCCGGGCCAATGGCAGGGCCGGTGGGCTCAGTGCCGCGACAGCCGCCCCCTCCGCCGCAAACCAGGGCAGATCGAGCTGGCGAGGATTGGCCGAGAGGGCCGGGCGCGTCATGGGCGGCGAGTATAGAAGCGGGCCGGGCCGCGACAGTGACTTCGAGAAGAGGCTCAGCTCAGTAAGCCTCGGGGTCGAGGCGGCGCATCTCGGCCTCGATCCAGGCCTCGACCTCTCGCATCAGCTCGTCGGGCTGTCGGCCCACGGCGGCAATCGGCCGCCCGATCGACACATCGATGAGCCCCGGCGTCAGCACGAAGCTCTTGCGCGGCCAGCACTTCGCCGAGCTCACCGCAATCGGTACCACCGGCGTGCCGGTGTCCACGGCCAGGCGCGTCGCACCGGCCTTGTAGATGCCCTGGCTGCCGCGCGGTGTTCGCGTGCCTTCGGGAAACATGATCACCCAGTTGCCCTTGGCCATGTAGCGCCGGCCCTGCTCGGCCACGCGGCCCCAGGCCTCGTTGCGCTTGCTGCGGTCGATGTGGATCATGTCGAGCCGGCCGATGGCCCAGCCGAAGAAAGGGATGTAGAGCAACTCGCGCTTGAACACGTAGCACAGCGGGTGCGTCATCAGGGTCGGAAAGGCGAAGGTTTCCCAGGTGCTCTGGTGCTTGGGGCAAAGGATCACCGGCGTGAGCCGATCGACGGGCAGTCGCTCCATGCCCTGCACCCGGTATCGCACGCCGCAGATCACCCGCGCGCCCCAGATCGACCAGCGCAGCCAGGTGATGCAGACCCAGTAGACCGGATCGCCGCGCCTGAAGATCGACAAGGCCAGCGCGGCCAGCGCGAACGGCACCACGGTGACCGCCAGCCACACGAAGAAGATCA
>NZ_JACDCU010000206.1 GCF_013817365.1 Methylibium sp.
CCTCATGCCCGACGGCCGCCACCGCCAATACACCAGCACGCAGGAATGCAAGAGCGTCGTCACCACGCCCTCGGGCGGGCAGGTGCTGCTGGACAAGGGCTACTACAACATCACCGGCCTCGCGTGGTCGGGCAAGGGCAAGGTGAAAAGGGTCGATGTGTCGACAGACGGCGGGCGCAACTGGCGCAGCGCGCGACTCGAGACACCGCTGCTGAGCAAGTGCCTGAGCCGCTTCAACCTCGACTGGGTCTGGGACGGCAAGCCGGCCATGATCCAAAGCCGGGCGATGGACGACACCGGCTACGTGCAGCCGACGTATCAGCAGCTTCGCAAGGTGCGCGGCTCGCGGTCGATCTATCACAACAATGCCGTGCAGACCTGGTTGGTGCAGGAAAGCGGAGAGATCAAGAATGTTCAGTTGTCGTGAGCTGCTGATCGCCGCCGGCTTGTGCGCCGTGTTGGTGGCTCCCGCGCAGGCGCTGGCGCAGGCCGATGCCTATCCGGGGATCGGTCGTGCGGCAACGGCGAAAGAAGTCACCGCCTGGGACATCGACGTGCGGCCCGACTTCAAGGGCCTGCCGCCCGGAGCCGGCTCCGTCGCCTCGGGCATGCAGGTCTGGGAAAGCAAGTGCGCCTCCTGCCACGGCGTGTTCGGCGAAAGCAACGAGATCTTCATGCCGATCGTCGGCGGCACCACGAAAGACGACATGGAGTCCGGTCGCGTGGCGCGGCTGAGGGACGCCGACTATCCGGCCCGCACCACCTTGATGAAGTTGTCGTCGGTCTCGACCTTGTGGGACTACATCAACCGGGCGATGCCGTGGGCGCAGCCCAAGTCGCTCAGTACCGAAGAGGTGTACGGCGTCACCGCCTACATCCTCAACATGGGTGGCATCGTCGGGGATGATTTCGTGATGTCGGATCGAAACATCGCCGAGGTGCAGGCGCGGCTGCCCAACCGCCACGGCAAGTCCGCCGACCATGCGTTGTGGCCGGGTGCGGGGGCCGGCCAACGCGAGCCCGACGTGCAGGCGACGGCCTGCATGAAAGATTGCGCCAAGGAGCCTGAGCTGCGCTCGTTCCTGCCGGACCACGCCCGCAATGCCCACGGCAACCTCGCCAAGCAGAACCGAACGGTGGGTGCGCAGCGTGGTGCCGACACGAGCCAGCCGCCTGCGGCGTCGCTGCAGGCGAACGCGGCCCGGGCCGACACACGCGCAGCAGCAGGGCAACCCGCGAAGATGAACGCCGCCGCATCTGGTGCGGGTGCAAAGGCACAGGCGAAGAGCGGCGCAGCGGCCATTGCGCTCACCCGAAAACACTCATGCGTCGCATGCCACGGCATGGAGAGCAAAATTGTCGGCCCGAGCTTTCGCGAAGTGGCCGGCAAATACGCGGGCCGCGTGAATACGGTGGCGTATCTCGCCAGAAAAATCAAGGCAGGCAGCTCTGGCGTCTGGGGCGCCGTTCCCATGCCGGCACAAGCGCTAGGCGAGACCGATGCCCAGGCCATCGCGCAGTGGCTCGCCGACGGAGCCAGCGAGTGAGCCGCCGGGCAACCGCCACCTTAGGGATGGCACCGATCGTCGAAGCATCCTGCTTCATTAGGATATGCAGATAAAGGAGTTCGATATGCAAACTCGTCGAGACATGCTTTCCCATTCGAGCAAGGTGGCCCTTATGCTGGCCGCTGCCGGCTTGGTGCCGTCTTTGTCGCTGGCCCAGGCTGCGGCCGGCGACTACAACAAGGCGGCCTTCGAAGCCAAGAGCATCGACGACCTGATGAAGGCGCTGGGCGCAGGCACGCCGGTCGAGAGCAAGGACGTCACCATCACCGGCCCCGACATCGCCGAGAACGGCGCCGTCGTGCCGATCGGTGCGGCGACCACGCTGCCGGGTGCCAAGCGCCTGCTGCTGCTGGTCGAGAAGAACCCGTCGGTGCTCTCGGCCATGTTCGACGTCAACGATGCCATCGAGGCGAACTTCTCCACGCGCGTGAAGATGGGTCAGTCCTCGGATGTCTATGCGGTGGCCATGATGGGCGACGGCAAGGTGCTTTTCGCCAAGAAGGAAGTCAAGGTCACGCTCGGCGGTTGCGGTGGGTGAGGTCGTGCGCTGTGCACTGCAACCTTAATTGATCGAAGGAGTTCAACATGGCAGATCCGATGCGCATTCGCGCTCAAGCCGCCGGCGACAAGGCCACCGTTCGCGTTCTGATGAGCCACGAGATGGAGACCGGCCAGCGCAAGGACGCCGCCGGCAAACCCATTCCGGCCTGGTTCATTCAGGAGGTAACGGCGCAGCACAACGGCAAGCCGGTTCTCAGTGCCCAGTGGGGGCCGGCCGTCGCAAAGAATCCCTATCTCCAATTCGTCGTCAAGGGCGCCAAGGCCGGCGACAAGATCACCATCACTTGGGTCGACAACAAGGGCGACAAGCGCAGCGACGAGGCCACGGTGACCTGAGCGCCGTACCGCGTCCCGCGCTCGGGCGGCACGCCGCTTGTAAGCGCATTTGCGAGCACCATGGCCTGACTCGAACAGAAAGACAAGGGGAGACGAATCATGAAGCGAATGTTGATCGCGAGTGTGCTGATGGCATCGATGGTCACCGCGGTGGCGCAAAAATCGACGGCCGAAGGCATTGCCGAATATCGCAAGATGCTCGAGGACGGCAACCCGGCCGAGTTGTTCGAGATGAAGGGCGAGGAGCTCTGGAAGAAGAAGCGCGGCCCGAAGAACGCTTCGCTCGAGCAGTGCGACCTGGGCAAGGGGCCGGGGCAGGTCAAAGGCGCTTTCGTTGAGTTGCCGCGCTACTTTGCCGACACCGACAAGGTCCAGGATCTCGAGTCGCGGCTGCTCACCTGCATGGAGCGCCAGCAGGGCTTCGACGCCGCCGAGATTGCCGCCACGCCGTTCGGCAAAGGCGAGCAGTCCAACATCGAGTCGCTGGTGGCGTACATCTCGACGGCTTCGCGCGGCATGAAGTTCAATGTGCCGCAGGGTCACCAGGAAGAGCGCACGATGCTCGAACTCGGCAAGCGCGCCTTTTTCTACCGCGCCGGGCCCTACGATTTTTCCTGCGCCTCGTGCCACGGCGCCGATGACAAGCGCGTGCGGCTGCAGGACCTGCCCAACCTCACGGTCAACCCCGGCGACGGCGTCGGCTTCGCGGCTTGGCCGGCTTACCGGGTCAGCAACGGCCAGCTGTGGGGCATGCAGCGGCGGCTCAACGACTGCTTTCGCCAGCAGCGCTTTCCCTACCCGGGCTACGGGTCCGACGTGATCACCGCGCTCAGCGTCTACATGGGCGTCAATGCCAAGGGGGCGGAATCGATCGCCCCGGCCCTCAAGCGCTGAAGGAGAGAACATGCACAACAAGCACCTCTGGATCGCCTTGGGCGCCGGCACGACCGCGCTGCTGGCCGGCTGCGCAGCCCTGGCGCCGGCCCCCGATTACGACGCGCTCACCGCGGAGATGATGAAAACGTCCTTCCGCGACCAGGGCATCGCCACGGTCGACCGGCTGCAGCAGGATCCGGCCAACGCCGCATGCTCCAAGGCCGCGGGGGCCGAGTTGCCGTCGGCCACCGCCAAGGCGATCGAGGCGGCCAACCTCAAGACGGTGAAGATGCCCAGCGACGGCAAGTTCATCGGCGACTGGAAAGCCGGCGAGAAGCTGGCGCAGAACGGCCGCGGCATGACCTGGAACGAGAAATCCGCGGCGACCAGTGCCAACGGCGGCAACTGCTACAACTGCCACCAGATCGGCAAGGCCGAGATTTCCTTCGGCACGATCGGCCCGAGCCTCTACCAATACGGCAAGCTGCGCGGCGTCAGCGATCCGCAGAGCGCTGCGTCCCGACCGATCGTCGAATACACCTGGGCCAAGCTGTACAACTCCAAGGCCTTCATCGCCTGCTCGGACATGCCGCGCTTCGGCCATGCGGGGTTGCTCGACGAGACGCAGCTGAAGAACGTCATGGCTCTGCTGCTCGACCCGAAATCGCCCGTCAACCAGTAAGCGGGGCAAGCTTTCGAGCCCGCGCGAGCGGGCTTTTTCATTCGAGCAATATCGTTGATTGCTGAACCATGAATCTTTCGAAGCGCGAATTCCTGCAAATGCTGGGCGCCGCCTCGGTGGCCGGCATGGCGCTGGGGCGCCATGCAGATGCGGATGCCGCTGCCGCGCAAAGCGCGCTGTACGACGTGCCGCGTTTCGGCAACGTGTCCTTCCTGCACATGACCGACTGTCATGCGCAACTCAAGCCCATCTATTTTCGCGAGCCGAGCGTCAATCTGGGCCTCGGCGACATGCGCGGGCAGTTGCCACATCTTGTTGGCGAACACCTTCTCAAGGCGGCCGGCCTGCGTCCCGGGACCGACCGCAGCTACGCCTTTACCTGCCTCGATTTCCAGCAAGCAGCCGAGCGCTACGGCAAGGTCGGCGGTTTCGCGCATCTGGCCACTTTGGTCAAGCAGCTCAAGGCCAGCCGCCCCGGCGCGCTGCTGCTCGATGGCGGCGACACCTGGCAGGGCTCGGCCACGGCGTTGTGGACCAACGGACAGGACATGGTCGATGCCGCCAAGCTGCTCGGCGTCGATGTGATGACCGGGCACTGGGAGTTCACCTACGGCATGGAGCGGGTGAAGGAAGTCCTCGCCAAGGACTTCAAGGGCCAGGTCGCCTTCGTCGCGCAGAACGTCAAGACCAACGACTTCGGCGACCCGGTGTTCGATCCGTATGTGATGCGAGAGATCAACGGCGTGCCCTGCGCGATCATCGGCCAGGCCTTTCCCTACACGCCGATTGCCAACCCGCGCTGGCTGGTCGCCGACTGGAGCTTCGGCATCCAGGACGAGAACATGCAGAAGGTGGTCGACGAAGTGCGAGGCAAGGGGGCGCAGGTCGTCGTTCTGCTATCGCACAACGGCATGGACGTCGACCTGAAGATGGCCTCGCGCGTGCGCGGCATCGACGCCATCTTCGGCGGCCACACGCACGACGGCGTGCCGGTGGCCGTGCCGGTCAGCAACGCCGGCGGCAAGACGCTGGTCACCAACGCCGGCAGCAACAGCAAGTTCCTGGGCGTGATGGATTTCGAGGTGAGGGACGGCAAGGTGGCGGACTTCCGCTACCGGCTGCTGCCGGTGTTCGCCAATCAGCTTGCGGCCGATCCGGCGATGGACGCGCTGATCACCCAGGTGCGCAAACCCTACGAGGCGAAGCTCGCCGAGAAGCTGGCCGTGACCGACGGCATGCTCTATCGACGCGGCAATTTCAACGGGTCCTGGGACCAGCTGATCTGCGACGCGCTGATGGACGTGCAGGGCGCCGAAATCGCGTTTTCGCCGGGCTTCCGCTGGGGCACCTCCTTGCTGCCCGGCGACACGATCACGCGCGAACTGATGATGGACCAGTTGGCCATCACCTACCCGCAGGCCACGGTGACCGAGATGACGGGGGCGACCATCAAGACCGTCCTCGAGGACGTGGCCGACAACCTCTTCAACCCCGATCCCTACTATCAGCAGGGCGGCGACATGGTGCGCGTGGGCTGCCTGGCCTACACCTGCACGCCCGGCGAGAGCATGGGCAGCCGCATCGCCGACATGCGGCTGGCCGGCAAGCCGATCGAGGCAGGCAAGACGTACAAGGTCGCCGGCTGGGCGCCGGTGGCCGAAGCCGCGCGCACTGCACCGGGCGCCAAGCCGGTGTGGGAGGTGGTGGAAACCTGGCTGCGCGGGCAGGGCGGACACGTGAAAGCACGCTCGCTGAACACGCCCAAGCTCGTCGGCGTTCAGGACAACCCCGGTATTGCAGCGAAAGGATCGGCATGCTGACCCGACCGCTCCTTTTACTTGCCGGCACGGTGCTGAGCGGATCTCTGTTGCTGGTTGCGCCGGCATCGGCCCAGGATGAGGGCACCTTCGCCGTGAAATCGCTGACGCCCGAGACGGCCCTCGCAGCCGCGCGTGCCGCGATGGCGCATTGCCGTGCGCAGGGTTTCCAGGTGGCGGTGGCGGTGGTCGATCGCTCCGGCGTGCTGCAGGCGTTGCTGCGCGACCGCTACGCTGGCGCGCACACGATCGATGTCGCCACGGACAAGGCCTGGACCGCAGCCAGTTTCAAGATTGCGACCGCATCGCTGGCCACGGAGACGCAGGCCGGCAAGCCGATGAGCGGCCTGCGCGCCGTGCCGCGGGTCATGGCCGCGGGCGGCGGGCAGGTCATCGAAGGGGCCGGCAGCCTGCTCGGTGCCATCGGCGTGTCCGGCGCGCCTGGCGGCGAGGCGGACGATGCCTGCGCCAGCGCCGGCATCAAGGCGATCGCCGACGCGATCGAGTTCTAGCGTTCCCCGCCGCAGAATGAGTGCCTGTGCCGATCTCGATCGGCAGCCGTTCGCAGCGGCATCGCGTACAGCATCGGCGTGATGCCCCGTCGTTCTTTCAAGGAGACTCCCATGCGCATTCGCCAGACTTTTGCGGCCCTCGTTCTCACCCTCGCGGCGACCGGCGCGCTGGCCCAGGACAAGGTGGCGTATCACATCAACGACAGCGACACGCAGGCCCTGGCTGGCCTGCGCAACGTGAAGAACCACCTGGACACCGACCCCAAGGCGCAGATCACAGTCGTCACTCACGCGGGCGGCGTGGACTTCCTCATGTACGACGCGCAGGACCGCAACGGCAACCCTTACGAGGTCGCGGTGCAGCAGCTTGTGGGGCGGGGCGTGAAGTTCGAGGTCTGCGAGATCACCTTGAAGAACCGCCAGCTCGAGCGCAAGCAGTTCATCCCCGAAGCCGCTTTCACGCCTTCGGGCGTGGTGCGCCTGTCGAAGCTGCAGGGGCAGGGCTACTCGTACATCAAGCCTTGATGACGGCGCCTTGCGGGCGGCGCTGAGTGCCGGGCCGAGAAGCATGCGAGGCGCCTTCGAAACGGCCCGCAGCCGAAT